>CAYXWX010000029.1:0-42503 GCA_964468915.1 uncultured Pirellulaceae bacterium | reverse complement strand
GGCGCTGTCGGGGTTCTGGCAGCATGGCTGTTGATGATGCTCTCTGCCAGAATCGTCTAACGCATCAATCGTGAAAAAGACCTGCTGTCGGTGGACGACAGACACACTTGGTGTTTCGCACTTGGGGCCATGGCGACTGTTTCCTCGAGTCTGGAAAAGCTCCATCTGAGCCCATAACGCCCTATCGCATCAAAGGCGAGTTGGGGTTGCCAGTGGATTGCATGGCCTGCCGAACGCTGTTCATGTACGCGGCAGGATTTGCCTGAAACAGTGCCCGAGATTCCGCGTTGCGGAACAGCAGAATCTGTTGACTGTCACCTTTACCCATGAAGACGCCATGCTCGGCCAATCCTTCGACAAGTTGCCCTTCCTTGTGAAAGACAACAGGGTCGTAGCCCGCGAGCACTGGGCTGAACTGATCCGGGTTGGAGCGAAATTCTTTCAGTTTCTGTCCGTCGGCAAACAGGTACAGCCGGTCCCGGTGGACACAGCCGTACTTCGTGTCGCCGTCGACCCATTTGCCATCCTGCAGTAATGTCACGGGGCACTTACCCTTCAATGCAACCGCTGGTTTTTTTCTTGCAACCTGAGCGTTCGGCGTTTTGCGTTTACTCGCAACGTGTTTACTCGCAACGTTCTTTGTCTTCACCTGCATAGGTTGCTGCGGTTGCAGTAATTTTTGTACTTTCAATCCGGCTGCTGGCTGAGTGTTAATGGCCAAGGCGGATCGGTCCGTCGTTTTGTTTGCAAGTGGCCGTTGAGTGGCTGGAAAGTTGACTTGCCGCCGAGTTTGATTGGAAGGCTGCTGAGTCCGCTTTGCGATTTTGTCGATGGGCTTCAGTAAGGCTTGAGCCAAATTCGTTGGCTTCACGACGCGAGTCTGGTTGAACGGTTTCACTTTCGGCGTCTGAGTAACCTGAAAGAAACGATCCTGATGTACCGTGAGCGGAGGAACGTTTGCGGCAAATCCAGAAACTTTTGGCTTGTCGTCCGAACGTGTTTTTGGATTCAGCAACGCGTTGACTTGAGGCCCGGGCTGTACGTTGGATGCAATTTCTGTTGAGACTTTCGGAGTCAGTTTCGCGTTCGATTTCTGGCCGACCTGAAACGCTTGTTCTTGTTCAGATCCAGTGATCTGTTTGAACTCAGAGTTGATCGTCGGTGGTTCCAGTTCGATTTCGTTCGGTTCAAACGAGTTCGAATTTACTGTTAGTGATGAATCGTTCGATCCAGACGAGGCAAGCTCGTTCACGTCAGCTTGGATTGGTGCAGCAAACTCATTCGATACAGTTTTTGCCATCGAGTTATTCGATTGATCGCTGTTGGTTGCTGCAATTGAAGTAGCGAATGAATTGGATATCGTTTTCGGTTGTGGCCCGGGTGACGATTCCTTGCCACTAATCTTGCCACGAAAGAACGGATTGGCCACACGGTTGTTGCGACGCGCCAGCTGGGCTGACTGCGTTGATGCCACTGGAGCCGTGTGGGTTGGAGTCTCCGGAGTATGATCCTTGAACTTGCTTAGCTGAGCAGGTTTGAAGTCGAACTGGTTGCTGAATTCATTCAGTTGCTGTGCGAGTGCGACCTTGGACTGATCTTCCAGTTCCTTGATCGGAGTTGAGAGCCCAGCCATCAGTCGTTGATAGCCGCTTGAATCAAGAGGGCTCTTTTGTTTTGTGATGATTCGTCCACCTGGCGTGATGACGACGTCAAATGGAACCGCAGTCACACCGTATTCGGTGACAAGATTCTGCTGTTGATCGACATCGATTTGAGTCGCGACAACATGCTCGTTGACCAGACGGGCGACCTCAAGATTAGGAAAAACGAATTTCTCAAGAGCCTGGCAAGGTCGGCACCATGAAGCGGTAAAGTGCAGCAGGACCAGCTTGTTATCAGCTTCTGCCTTTTCGATAGCAGATTGCACATCAGGTTGCCATTGGATGTCCTGGCTGGACGCATGCGGAGCCCCCAAAATAAGGGTTAACGCAAAAAATACTTGGCACAATGCCAGCTTGGACGAAAGCGAGGTATTCATAGTCATTGGCAATCGGTTAAGCCATAAAAAACGGCTGTGCATGGATCTCCATTCAGCGCGCAGGGCACTGCTTTTTTTCATTCGGCTACGGCTACCTTGAAAGTCAGTGAAAAACTGAGGGTTGAACCGAATATCCCGTTTAATCCAGATTTCGAGGGCGAATTTCTGACTGAAGTGGCTCAGATTTCAATTTAGGGTATTTTTTTATTTATGCTTGACATGCCTGTTCGTTTCGACAACACTTCACACAGATCAAGCTTTTGCTTGTAATGACTGACGGCCTTGGCTGCGGGTTACAGGCTGATCAACCCTTGATTGTCTGAAGGAAACAGACATCTTTCTCAAATGTGGGGCGTCAGGTTGGCGAAGTCCACCGACTGCTACCCACGCGAGTTTGGAACTCATTCAGGGTTTGATTCCGCTGATTTGCTGGAATTTCGATTTGACCGTAGGGCGTTCGTTCGCATTGCAGTTTGACGGATTAAGCACAGTAAATTGGTCGGCGAAAGCGCGATCAAATCACTCTGCGTTTTGCTGGAAACGGTGTTGTTTCGTTGCCGGCAATGAAACAAAACGCAACATGTTTTTGACCCGAAGAGTGTGGGTTCGTGCGGTTTTTGGTGCGGCCATCCGGCTGTTTTGCAAGACCGACCAATCTCATTCGATCGGGTCTGCCATCAGGGTAAATCCCACTTCACAGCGACTCAGTAGCTCACCTTTTTGCTCGTTTGACTTCGATGCATTCAAGTGCATGGATCGAGCTCAGGCGGCCTAACTTACCGCGGACAATACGCGCATGATGCTTGAATTTGTGCATTCGACGTTGGTTCTGCGATTCCATTTCAGGTGCTTTTTTAATGGCTAGAAAACGTTATCGCTCACGCGGTGCTTCGGACAACGGCAGCGAATCGACCACAACGGCTGACGCCGACAACAACGGCGGTTCATCCAACAACTCGGACGGAAATTCCGGCAACGGCAGTTCAGATGGTGGTGGCTCAAGGAGTAACCGAGGAGGCCGTGGTGGATCAAGGAACTCACGAAACCGAGGTGGTGGTGGAAGTCGCGGCGGAGGCGGTGGCCGAGGTGGAAACCGGCAGGGCGGCGGAGGAAACAGCAACAATCGTCGTCGCCGCAATAACCGCGGCAACGGTGGTCGATCACGAAACAACAACGGCGGCAACCGTCATGTCGAGCCGGTCGAATTCGATGATGCAGAGTTGACCGAAGGCGTCGGTCTGCTCGAACTTCATCCGAATGGCTACGGGTTTTTGCGGAGCCCCGATCACAACTACTCCCGAGAACGCAGCGATCCGTTTGTGCCGGGAACGATGATTGAAAAGTTCAATCTGCGTGCCGGAGTCATGATTCGTGGACAGGTTCAACCAGCCCGTAAGCAGCAGGGGCCGCGGCTGCGAGAGTTGACGGACATCGATGGCTACACACCGGACGAGTATCTTGAAGTCAAGCGATTTGATGAGCTGACTCCGATCAATCCGGTTTCATGGTATCAGCTTGAGACAGGGCCCGATCCATTAACGACTCGAGTGATGGACATGCTGACGCCTCTCGGGAAGGGGCAGCGAGCTCTGATTGTCGCGCCGCCTCGATCCGGAAAGACGGTGATGCTTCAGCACATCAGTAAAGGTGTCTCGACAAATTACCCGAACACGAAACTGATCGTGTTGTTGATCGATGAGCGTCCGGAAGAAGTCACCGACATGCGGCGAAATGTCAACGGAGAGGTTATCGCGAGCAGTCTGGACGAAGACATCGAAAGCCATGTTCGGCTTTCGCAATTGGTCATTGAGCGATGTAAACGTCTGGCGGAAATGGGGCAGGATGTTTTCCTGCTGATGGACTCGATTACCCGTTTGGCCCGTGCTTTCAATAAGTGGGTCGGGAATACCGGCCGTACCATGTCGGGGGGTGTGGACATCAAAGCGATGGACATTCCAAAGAAACTGTTTTCCTCGGCACGTGCGTTTGAAGAAGGTGGTTCGCTTACGATTTGCGGTACGGCGTTGGTCGACACCGGCAGTCGCATGGATGAACTGATCTTTCAGGAGTTCAAAGGTACTGGCAACATGGAATTAGTCCTCGACCGAAAACTGGCTGATCGAAGAGTCTGGCCGGCAATTGATATTTCCCAGTCAGGGACGCGTCGTGAAGAATTGCTTCTAAAGCCTGAAACGTTGAATGCGGTTACGATGTTGCGAAGAACACTGACCACCATGCATCATGTCGAAGCGATGGAGCAGTTGACGAAGCAGTTGAGTCGATTCAAGACGAATGACGAATTTATCAAATTGATCAGCGGCAAAATGGGAGACCTGTAAACCATTTCCCACTGGATCGATTGAGGAACTCGTTCCGTTGGAAAAGGCGTTCGAATAGATTAGACTCAATTGCTCGAAGCTGGTTGACCATCAGGTAGAACCTTTGAGCCGGGTAGCGTGTCTATCTTCCGATTCAACTGTTTTTCAAAATTCTTGATGCGAAATATTTTGTTCGTGAGGTAAAACTCGTTCAGAAATTGCCAAATCAATCAGGAGAGTAAGCGAATGGTTAGCGGCTTCCTTGGAAAGGAAGTGCCGGTTTTCCGGTTGCGAGTTCGAGTCTCGTGCTCTCCGCTCAATTGAATGGGCCCGTTGTTTCAGTTGGAACGACGGGCTTTTTGCATTTTGGGTGCTGAAGCGCTGCGGGAATCCGCCCTCAGCTCAGATTGATGTCGCTCGCGGTTTCGAAAGTCGATAGGATTTTGATCAGTCGGTTATCCACAAAACAGGAATTTTTTATGCCCGCTTTCCTTCTGTCCAAACGGGGTTCTGACGATCTGGAAACCATTGTCTTTAAGTTAGACAATGAACAAAGTGAGGACGAGGGAATCCCCGTTTTTACAACTCAGCAGTACGCTCGAGACTGGATGGCAGGCAGCGATTTCGAATCAGAATACGATGTCGTATCAGTTGATGATCTGCCGTTCATGTTCTGGTGTGTCGAAATCTGCAAGGAAGGAATCGGGCATCTGATTCTCGATCCCGATCGTACCACCCAGGTTGCCGGTGAGGGACAGAACACGATCGACATTGCGAGCCATCTTGGCTGGGCGGCGGCAGAACTGCTTTCAACTCATCAACGAACCAGTCCCATGAACTGACCGTAGTGATCAAGGACAGTTTGTTAATTTATCGCTGAAAGAAACCTGAACGAAACTTTTCAATTCGCGCACGAGAGACATGGATCTGGTTCGATTCGCGAGTCCACGCACATGCAGAACAATGCAGCTTTTGATGATTTTCAACCAGTCGGACGATCATGGTTTCGTTCGATTTTGAAGATCGTTGTGCTTGCGTTGTGTGTGTTGCTCACCATTGGCGGAAGTGTTTATTATCTGGCTCTTCAAAAGCCTGATTTTTATCAGCAGTCGATGGCAATGTCCGATCATGAGGCGTTCGAAGCCGGAGAAGCGCTGGAGGTTGCGGCGTTGTATCTGCGAAATGACGTGATTGAAGAGGAAGCGTGGGTCGCTGAGTTCAAGGAAGGCCAAATCAATGGCTGGCTGGCGAGTGATTTGCCACGGAAGTTTTCAAAATTGCTTCCCGATGAAGTTCGTGGTCCACGCGTAGGAATTGACCCTGGCGAATTTCGCATAGCATTGGCCACGGAAATCAAGGGATTTGAAACGGTGTTGGTTGCGGCGTTGGAGTTTTTTCCAACAGGCGTGTCAAACGAGTTCGGTCTCCGAGTGCTTGGTGTGCACGCGGGATGGTTGCCGATCCCTGTTTCATTCTTTACCGAACCAGCATCTGAGCTTTTGCAAGACAATCGCATCAAAGTGCAATGGTACGATGACGATGGTGGGCTGCCTGTGGCGTTGCTGACGGTACCTGAAAGCAAGCTGCGCTACGAAGGAAAGAAAATCGTGGTCGAGCAACTTGAGATTGCTGACGGTAGTGTCCGGTTGTCTGGACGCTCCGAACCGGTATTCGAAAAATCGACGTCGGCGACAGATGCCCAACCAGATGACCCGGAAACCGTTGTTCAAACTACTGAGTTGCTGCCCGTGGGAGAGTGAACTTCACCGCGTCGTCCACAGCAGATGCGTTTGCGGAACTGGTCATTGCGTTCATTTTGGACGGGAAATGCGGGACAGCTAAGAGTAGGATTGTGAAAGTCGTCACAATTAAGAGAGTTGCACTTCATACCCCTCCTATTTCCTCTGGCTTTTACGAACATAAACACGAATAATGGACTGTCCGAATCAGGCGTCCTCTTGGTCCGGACTCAAACAGGGCTCGCCAGCTGATCATTGAATCGGCTGGCGAGTTTTTCTTGCGCTCAAGATGATTGGGGCGTCCGATCTTTATCCAGTTTGAGTTGCGTTATCTTCCCATCAGGTTCAGATGACGATGCCTCAATCTGAAGACGGACCATTTGATCGTTTGAAATCAGCAAGACCTCCAGACACGAGTCCCTGTTGTGAATGACTTGATATGTTCCGGAAATGACTCTTGAAACTGAACCGCGATCACCTGAAATGGGGCCTTCGTAGTCGAGGTAAACTTCGCGATGATCGGGCAATCGTCGAGCGGACACAGATTCACCGAGATCGGGAATCTTTCCGATCGCCCACGTCGCCAGGTTTGATTTTTGTTCCAGCATCAGGTCGAAATGGTCTTCCCGTTTGCCGTCCAGAAAGCAATGGTGGAGAACCACGAATCGTCGCTTTGCCGCGCTCGGCGGGGCAGAGATTGATTTCATTTCATTGATGCTTTCAAAATTTGCCAGCGTCTTCTTTCGAACGGGCACTCGGCCTATTGGCGCAGGGCGGTGTTTCTCTCACGATAACTGATTATGGCCTCGATTGCAGAAGAAAACGCGGACCCCATTCCTTTACCGGATGTCAAACCACTCCGAATCGGGGACATCGTGGTTGATCCGCCGATCTTGCAGGCACCGATGGCTGGGTTCACCAATTACGCCTTTCGTCAGATCGTGCGTGAGTATGGTGGATCGGGTTTGCAGGCAACAGAGATGGTCAACGCGCGCGGTTTCGTCTGGTTGGATGAGAACGAGGCAGAGCATCCGGATCGTTTGTGGGGAGTGAAAGACGAAGCTCGACCTTTGGCGGTCCAGATTTGGGATAATCAGCCGGAGACGATGGCGAAAGTCGGGCGGCGTCTGGCGGAGGACTATCAGGTCAGCGTGGTCGACATCAATTTTGGTTGCCCGGTCAAGCAAGTCACCGAACGCGCGAAATCCGGGAGCTACCTTTTGCGTGTGCCAGACCAGATGGGGCGCATTATCGAGGAGGTTGTGCGAGCTTGCGCTCCGACGCCGGTGACCGCCAAAATTCGTTTGGGTTGCACGCGTGACCAGATCAACGCAATCGATATCGCCCAAGTCGTTGAGGGTGCTGGAGCTGCGGCACTGACGGTGCATGGGCGGACGGCACAGGATATGTTCCGAGGCCATGCGGATTGGGATCGTATTTCGCAGATCAAACCTTATTTGAAAAAGATCCCATTGATCGGTAATGGTGATCTGGATTCGGCTGAAAAAGTGGTCGACGCGTTTCGACGCTACGACATCGATGGCGTGATGATTGCTCGCGCGTGTCTGGGACGACCTTGGCTTTTTGCTCAAGCGGCTGCCGCGTTACAGGGAAAGCCGGTTCCACCCGACCCGACCCTTGATCAACAGAAGCAGTGTTTGCTTCGACATTTTGATCTGGTCTCCGACCGCTTCGGTGAAGACAAAGGGGCTCAGTTGATGCGCCGTTACGCGTGTTGCTATGCTCAAGGTCGCCATGGGGCGCGACATTTCCGAACTCACGTGGCCAAGGTCAGTACGGCGGAAGAATTTTACTCAGTTGTGGATGAGTATTTCCCGACGGAATTGGAACGTACTTGATAGAAATCGGCACGTTAATGCAGGCATGGTGGCGTCGAGGCGAGTTCCGTCGATATAATTTCGGCTTGGATCTGAAACACACCCTGCCACCCGTTTGCCGATGACTCCCCGACACTGGCCTGAACTGGCCAATTTGAACGAAAACGCGAAAGCGATCGCGGAAGCTGTGATTCGTGACGCGGCGCCGTTGGAGGTAGTTCCGTCTTCTGTGTCTGGTGGACACGTTCTGGATTTTGCGACCAGTCGCACGGGCACCTTAGCGGCAGGAATTCAGTTAGCACGGATTTGCCTGGCTGGTTTAGCCGACGTTCAAATCGTTCCTGGACAGTTTTCAAGTCTCCCGTTCCCGTCCGTCCAGGTTGCCACGGATTCACCCGTGGAAGCGTGCATGGCGTCGCAGTACGCGGGCTGGCCAATCGCGAAAGACAAGTACTTTGCCATGGGCAGCGGACCTGCTCGGTCATTGCGTGGCAAAGAGGAAGTTTTGGAGCAGTACGGCTTGATTCATTCGGGCGGACCGTCGGTTGCGGTTTTGGAAACCAGCGAACTGCCCGATGCGGACATCGTGGACTTGGTCGCTGAAGAGTGTGGGGTGAGCTCGAATGACACCACGTTGTGTGTCGCGAGGACCGCAAGTATCCCGGGCTGCGTTCAGGTGGTTGCGCGAAGTGTTGAAGTGGCATTGCACAAGCTGCACGAACTCAAGTTTGATCTGCTTTCGATCAAAAACGCAATTGGCGTCGCGCCGCTGCCACCGGTTGCGAAGGACGATTTGACGGCTCTGGGTTGGACGAATGATGCGATCCTGTACGGAGGGAGCGTCAACTTATGGGTTGATACGGATGACGATGCAATCGCGTCAATCAGTGAACAGATTCCAAGCCGCAGTTCGGACGATTTTGGCGAACCGTTTCTGAATCTGTTCGAGCGTTACGATAAAGACTTTTATAAGATGGACAAGTTGCTTTTCAGTCCAGCGGTCGTCACGATCAACAATATGCGCACGGGGAAGGTTTTCTCGACCGGAGACATACGTCCCGACATTCTGGAACTTTCATACGGGATGAGATAAACAGCAATCATGAAAATCGCTGTTTTCGCACCGGCCAATTCGTGGCATTTTTTGGATCTTCAACGAGCCGCCGGGACCCGTCATCAGCTGATCGCATGTGACTTCCGAACGCTGAATGCGTCTGTGGAATCACATGGTCAGCAGCAGTTTCTTGCTGGTGAACTGAATTTGAATGATGTCGATGCGGTCATCCTGAGGATCATGCCTTCGGGTACGCTGCAGCAGATCGTCTTGAGAATGGATGTTCTTGGTGCGTTAGCGCGGGCGGGGAAGCGGATTGTAAATCACCCAAAAACGATCGAAACGGCAGTCGATAAGTATCTGACGCTAACTCGTCTGGCCGAGAAAAAGATCCCTGTGCCGAAGACTTTTGCGTGTGAAAATCATCAGTCGGCGTTGAAAGCGTTTGAGCAATTGGGCGGCGACGTGGTGGTCAAACCACTTTTCGGAAGCATGGGCCAGGGGATTGAGCGGATCAACGATGAAGCAGCGGCCAATGCACGCTTCATGGATCTGCATGCTTCTGGCGAAGTCTGTTATGTGCAGAAGTTTGTTGAGCATGGCGATTCGGATATTCGAATGCTTGTGATCGGTGACCGGGTTGTCGCAATGAAACGAACAAGGGCAGGGCACTGGCTGACCAATATTGCGTCTGGCGCTATCGGTTCGAACTATCAACCAACAACCTGTGACGTGAATCTGGCACGCAAGGCGGTGTCAGCCGTCGGTGCTGAAATAGCTGGCGTCGATTTAATCCACGATTCTGCGAATGGAAAGCCATTCGTTTTGGAGGTCAATGCCGCTCCGGGTTGGCAGGCAACATCTGAAACGCTTGGCCTTGATATCGCGAAGATGATCCTCGATCAGGTTGAGGCGGATCCCACGGCAGGAACATTCGATCGCTGTTGACCCGTTCAGGCTGGTCAGCAAGCTTATGTGGTGCTTGTCAAGATTTTTTCATTGCTGCGACGGGGTCAAGTTTTGCCGCTCGCCAAGCCGGGATCAAACTGGCTAGAACGCACATGATCGCGGCGATTGCGAACACGATGAACGTATCGAGGGGATGAAACCGGAATACGGGTTGGTCGAAACTTCCTTTCAACCGTTCCTCAATCCAGCCTCGAGCAATTTCGCTGACCAGTTCCGCAACGCCAAGCGAAATCAAGACTGCCAGCGCCGCGCCGATGAGTCCGGTGACCAATCCTTCCAGCAGAACCATGATCAGCACTTGCGAATCTTCCGCACCAACGGATTTCATGATACCAAACTCGGCGGTCCGTTCCAAAATCGCGATGATCATTGTGTTGCAGATTCCAACGGCGGCGACCAGCAGAATCAACAACGCTAGTGCACCGATAGCCATGCGGACCTTTCCAACTTCGCGTTCCAGTTTCTCGATGATGCTGACGGCGGAACGAGTTCGAAATCCAAGTGACTCGACTTCTTGAATCGTTTTGCCGAGGTCGGCGACGTCCGAAACGCTACCTGCGACGCTCCAGTATCCCTTGAATCCAACTTTTCGTGAATAAAATTCTTCAGCAATCTTGTGGTTGATATACAGATTTGCCTGGCTGCCTCTTCCCGTGAATTGGAGGAATCCAAATAGATCGTCGTCTTCTTGTTGTTTGAGAACTCCTCGGATAATTCCGTCACGAACGAGCGTTCGGTTGCCTTTCGAGTCGACTTCCACGTCGGGAGGTAGAGGTTCCTGAGGCGAATTTGTTTTTGCCGGCGAATCTTCGGCTGGCAGCAATTTGAGTGCATTGCGTACTGCCTTCTTGTCGTCATCGCTCAAGTCTGTGCGGTCAAGTTGGTCAGCAACGCTTCGCAACGACTTGATTGTTTCGTGATTCAGGATGGAGTCGAAACCAGGGATAAGAATGCTGGCTGGACTGGTGTTTATCTTTCCCAACGAGTAACGGATGTTTACTTTCGTGCCAATCAACTCGTCCAGCTGGTCGTCGGTTCGGAATCCCAATTTGTAGGCCGTGAACTCGTCGACCATGACGCCTTGATCGTCTTGGTCAGACACCATGTTGCCAGCAACTACGCGATTAGAAATCTGGCTGTCCGCCGTGTTGATCCCGATCAATGAACCTCGCGTCGGCTTCGCAGCGACCGCGTTGCGTTTATTCTTGTCGGTTGATTCTTCATTGGGTAATTGTGTTGGCCAGACAAACCGACAGGGAACCGGCCTCTGCCAGACGATCGAAGATACTTGATCGATTGATCTGAGCTGCTTCATTTGTTCGCGGTTCAGCCGAATCGGCTTTGCGTTTTTGCTCCGCCATGATTTTTCGAGGCGGGTAACGATTCGTTCGCGTCGATCGTCGGATACGCCGTCAGGGATTGCGAGCTGGTCGTTTGGGACTTTCGCGCGACGGTCGTAAGATTCGAGGATCATGAACTGCTTCGTTTGGTCCGAGGCGTTCATGATGTCAAAAACGCCCTCGCGAGCTCCACGCGTGCCAGCCAGCGTCATGGTCAGCATGACGCAACTGATTAGAATTCCAACCAGATTCAGTAGCGTTCGTCCCTTGCGGGACCAGAGGTTGTAAGCAGACATTCGAAAGGCGTCAAAGAAGTTCACGCTGAGCCTCCCGTGTGTACGTCTTGGCTCTCGATGATGCGGCCGTCGCTCATGTGAATGATTCGATCAGCGCAGGTTTCTGCCAACCGTTGATCGTGCGTGATCAAAACCAAAGTCGCCTTGTTCTCCTCCACGATGTCCAGCAGCAACTCGGTAATTGAGGCAGCGGTCCTTGAGTCAAGGTTGCCAGTTGGTTCATCGGCAAGCAGGACCTTGGGGCGATTGACAATGGCTCGAGCGACGGCGACTCGCTGTTGTTCGCCACCCGAAAGCTGAGCGGGTTTGTGGTGCCGACGAGGATCAAGACCAACACGATCGATCACCTCGGAAACTCGACTCTTGCGTTCGCTGCGTTCAACTCCGGCAAGGATCAAGGGGAGTTCGATATTCTGAAAAGCGGACTGATTGGGGATCAACTGAAATGATTGAAAAATCACCCCAACCGTTTCTCGGCGATAACGAGCCAACTGGGCAGCGTTCATTTCGCTCAGGCTTTTGTACGCAACCGACAGCCTGCCCTCAGAAGGTCGATCCAGACCGGCAAGCAGATTCAAGAGCGTTGTTTTGCCCGATCCACTACGCCCCAAAATGCCGACGCGAGCCCCCGGTTCAATTTCCAAGTCGACCTGATCCAGCGCGGTGACTCGATTGGCGTCGTTGCCATAGTGCCGAGACAATTGACGAGCATGAATCATGGCGTATGGCTGCAGGGCGGGGGACTGCTCATTTTGCAGAAGTCGGTAGGACAGGGTGATCAAAACCACATCATAGTTCATGCAGAACTGATGCGTCACAGGGAGCGATCTTTTTCACGGGCTGAGAACCTATCCCAATACCTGAATCAGGACATCTCAACCCGAAACGTCAGTAAGGGACCGATCCCTCGCTGACGCGACGGGTTATGATGAAGCGTGCAAAACCCTGTCACGCTTCAGGTTTAGAAGTTCTGGGATAGGCTCTGAGTTTACGGATCCCCTTTTGCCGAGATCACGCTGCCTGCAAGGAACGAGTGTGTGCCGCCCAGGAAATCCAGTCGGTCACTTCGGCCAGATCCGGCTTTTTCCCTGATCGGATGATCTTCAAACCTTCTTTGGTATCCGAGAAGGGACCAATCAAGCCAAACAAGGCGGTGGGGTCCATCGCGGCGAGGTCGTCTGGCTCGATCACGTCGCAGGCAACCAGCAACTGTGCGTCATGGCCTCGCAGATTTGGAATTCGGCACACCATGCGAGTCTGATGTTGCCACGTGCGAAGGACGTCGGCTGACAGTCGTTTGTAGTTCAGCCGCGTTGCCATCGATTCGGCTGTCTGTCGCAAGAAGTCAGCGACGCTGATGACGCCAATCTTTTGGAATCGCTCGGCTGTTTTTGGCCCAATCGAAGGAGCGGCTTCAAGATCATCATTCAGATCCAGATAGAACTTGAGTTTGACATCGCTCGACTGTGTGTTTTTCGAAGAAGTCGTTGCTGAGCTTGTCCGATTCTGCGAACGCCGACTGGCTGCTGGTCGCATGGCAGCAGGTTGCCGAGTCCGATCCTCTCGTTCGAAATTTCCGTGGTCCATGCGTTGACGCTGTGGATAGTGGCTGAGTCGGTAAGTTTCGTGTGCGTGATCGGATGAGCGGTTGCGTCTTGAACGTTGGTTCGCGGGTTGCCACGACCTTGATCGGTCTGATCGTGAGCGTCGACTGCGACGCGGACGTCTGCTCCAGCGTGAGCGGTTGTTCGAAAGAGAACGCTGCCAACCTGAAGCTCGTCCGCGATCAAATGACGACCAGTTGATGTTTGACGCGCGTGATCGTTGGAAGCTCCGTCCTTCGTCCGATGCAAGGAACTGATGAATTCGAGCAACAAGGCGGTCGGCATCCGTGTCTGCCAGGCTTTCTGGGTCAGCAAAGCCAATGGCGACGATTAATTTTGCTTCGTCGGCGGAAATGCCGGAGACTGACCAGAAAATCAATGCTTCGGATTGAGCCGTTTCAATCTGCTGAGTGGTCAAAGTCGTTTTTGCGAACGAGCGTCCAAGTTGTTCCGGATCGAGCTCCAACAACTGTTCTACGGTGGTGACCCCAGCATCATGGAAATCACCCAGAATCGCAAGTTCAAACAAGCCCGTCGCAGCGAGTGACATCGTGTCGATTGCCACGGGAGTAGGACTCGGCTGACGTTCAGCGAAAGCTCTTGCAGACGTCGCTCGGACCGAGCCGTTCGAGTCAGGCTGCGTTGCCGTTCGATTCAACGGCGACCAGGGAAGGCGGAAGTCGTTTTCCGGTTCCGTGATGTTGGCGATGACGGCTGGACCCGTCGTGGTTGGATCCACTGAGTACTTTGACAACGGGTAAGGTCGATTGTTGACCGACACTGGGTAACTGCTTTGCGTGTCCGCCAACGATGGAATGTCGTAGCCAGTTGACGAGAATTGTTGGGAGTAACGCTCAGTCGGAAAGGCGAGTGGGTTTGTTCGGGTCGGTGCTTCTTGTGGAGCTGTCGTTGGAACAGAAGGAGGCAGTTCGAACACAGGCATCGTTGGCAGTCGATCCGCCAGATAACGATGCTGACTCAACAGGATGATTTGCTGATCGCGTTGTCGACTGTATTGGTCCAGCGTGTTCAGAGTTGCTGTTACATGTTCCGGTCCAATGTGGATAAACGAGTCGTCGATGATCATTGGCATTTCAATGGACGAACTTCGTAAAGAACTGACCACGGCGAGCGCGACGCTCAGGTAAACTCGGTCCTGTGATGAACCGTCGATTCCTGTGAAGTTGTGAACTCGTCCCATGGCGTCGCGGATCTGCAGGTCGAACTGACGCTGTGAACCACTGTCGTGGCCGGTGTGATGAGCCACGAAGACTTGAGACAATTCGCCATCGGTCATCTGACTGAGTACTTGCCCCGCTTGAATCAGGATAGGACTGGGCTGTACGACAGGTATGGCTGCCAGATCGTCAATCTGCTGGCGTAGGGATCGTTCTTGCGTCTGTAGGGAAGATAAATCCTGATCGGCCCGATTCAGTTGCCCTTCAAGTAACCGAAGGTCACTGACTGAAATCGAATCGCGCTGCTGGATCAAAGTGGAAAGTCGGCGATCGAGTTCCAAGCCGTCGGTGTCAATTCGATTCAGGCTGGCGACAATTTCGTTACGTTCAACATTCAGCTGCGCAAGGCGGTTTCGCTCCGCAGAAAAGTCCGTCTCTACTCTTGTGACAACTGGAGCCGAAGGACGGAGGTCACCAATGAATCGTCGGCGGGCAGCCAGGTATCCCTCATGGGCAGCACAATTGCAAAATGCCTGTTCCGATCGAATGATTGCGTCGGCGCCGGCAGGGTCGACTGTTCGGATTTCATCAATCACCTGGTTCCGACGTTGGAGCAGTCGAGCGGTGTTTTCACCCATTTCATGGTAACAGCGGCGCAACTGTTTAAGCTCTTCAGCGGCGGCTCGCTGGCGAATGTGCTTGTATTGGCTTGAGAGCTCTGCGCACAGCGAATACAGGTCTTCTCGCATTTGCCGGCAGATGTCTTCTACGGCAGTTGCCATCTGCGTGACGTCAATTTGCGAAGCGGTCACGCCCGACCAGCGCGCTGCGGTTTGCTCTGCCTTGTCGACTTGTGATTCCAATCCGACCAGAATCTCCCTGGCGTTGTGGTAGGGATGGTCATCGGATTCAAGGGTCATTTCGTTCCAGACCAGCATCTCGTCCTTCAGGCGAACTCGTTGGTTCTGAATGTCTGATTGAACGTTTCGCCATCGTTCGATCTGTTGATCGACTTCGTCCAGACGTTGATAAAGATGCTTGAAACCATCTTGGTTGTTCTGGACCTGTGTATGAGTGACGTAGCTTGTTGCTGCCTGGTCAATGGACGACTGAAGGTTTTGAATTTCCTGATCGATGTTCTCAAGTCGTGTCTGAAGGTTGACTCGGTTCAATTGATTCAGCTGGGCTGTGACCGAATCAATCTGTTGATTCAGATCGGCTAACCGGTTCTTGTCCGATTGCTTGCCAGAGATCTCATCAACGATCCTGACCCGAGTGGCGTTCAACGTATCGATCGATGCGCGAACCTGAGCCAGTTCGGTGTTCAGTTGATCGATTTGTGGCTGGTGATTGACCTGTGCAGTTGAATCGGCGGCATCAGGGCCAATCGCCACTGAAAAGTTGTCGTGTAGGATCTGTGCAAGATCGTGGCGCAGCCGGCTGCAGTCTCTAAGGCTGAAGTTGAACAGTGTGTCATGCATAATCGGCGTCACATTGCCGGTGAGCTGACCGACCGAAGAGACAGACGCCTGTGCATTTTGAAGTGGCTCGATCAGGACACTGTTTGGCGAACCTGACGTGTGGCGGAGTGTGTATGCGCCTTGACTGACGGTGCACGCTGCATGTCCGATCGCGGACTCGTTACGATTTGATCCGGGCTGAAGTAATCCGCGCAAGAAGGAGCCAAGGAAGGTCTTGCCGGCTCCGTTTTCTCCGTAAACAAAGTTCAATCCACGGTCGAGTGGGCCAAATCGGAAACGTCCTGAGTGCGTGTTGCCTTCAATGGCAATTTCTGTCAGCTTCATTGCTTAACTCCAGATATTGTCTGGTTCGCAGCAGTCATTGCGCGAACGCGATCGGACAAAAAATTTAATCCAACCCATTTGATCTACCTAGGTCAGTTTGCCTCGCAAAAATGCTAGCATGGGGTGTTGACGATTGGCGGTTTGGATTGTCATTGGCTGTTCCCCTGTTCGCGTTTCACAACGGTAAATTCCCGTGGCTATCTATTACGCTCGCCTGCTGATGTTGATTGCGGTTATTGTTGGAATCATTGCAGTGATTGGGTCATTGTTGCCGCGTTCTTACGACTTTGAATCCGTTGTTGAAGTCAACGCGTCGCCTGAGCGGCTGTTCGAAAAAGTGAACACAATCAGGGCTTGGCAGGAATGGAGCCAATGGAGTCCTCGGCAGGTCGAAGGTCTGCAAGTCGAGTACTCGGGAACCGCATCAGGAGTTGGCGCGGCGCAGAAATGGACCGATCCTCGCGGGGACGGGAAGCTGTGGATCGTTGAAAGCGTGCCCAATCAAAAGATTGGCTATCAGCTTGAGTTTGCCGGATTCCCTGAGATGGACAGTGAGATCGAATTGGTTCCTGTTCAGGACGATCTTGATGGCACACAGACGACCAGAGTCATCTGGTCAAGCCATGGAACATTGCCAAGCGGTCCGTTCTATGGATTCTTCAGTCCATTTTTCGCGACCGGGATGAAGCACCAGTACGATGCGAGCCTTGGCAGATTGAAAGAACTGGTTGAGGAAGACACGCCGAACGAGGTTCAGGCGGTTGAAAATGAAAATTGAATCCGCCAACGCGAAATCAGCGGAAAACGAACAGTTCAGTGTGAGGCCGGTCCGTGTCAATGCGACCGTTTATTCGTGATTCGGTTCGTCGTTCACGATAGGCGATACCTTGTTCAGTTCAAATTCCTTCCGTGACAACGCGACATAATTCAGGCCGATTTCCACCTGATCCCCTTCGGTAACGCGGTTGCCTTCGGCATCAAGTCGCGCGTTCATGGTTGCCTTCTTTCCGCTGCGGCAGATGGTTTTGATTTCACCTAAAATGTCCGCCCATCCAAGCAGATACTTGCTGCCGTCAAATATTTCGCCCCGAAAATCAGTCCGCAAACCGTAACACAAAACAGGCACATTCAGTTTGTCACAGACCATGGTCAGCTGCAAAACCTGTTTGGGCGTCAAAAACTGAGCTTCGTCCATGAACACGCAGCTGACTTTCTCGTTTGAATGTTCCTGTCGAACGTGATTGTACAGGTCAAAGTTTGCATCAAAGGAGAATGCTTCTCTTTGCAATCCCAAACGAGAGGCAATGTTCTGAGTGCCATCGCGATCGTCGATGATCGGCGTGAACAGCAGAACACGCATCCCTCGTTCTTCATAGTTGTGCGCCGCCTGTAACAACGTTGTGCTTTTGCCGGCATTCATTGCTGAATAGTAAAAATATAGTTTGGCCATAGGTCAGGATTGTCTCAGGTTTTTGATGAACTATTCACGGGTTGGCAAATTCGTTCTGTTGTCGAACGTGTTTGCATAAAAAAACCGATTCAGATAGAAGCCCGTTGCAGCCATCACAATCAAAACGGCAGCTGCTCCCCACGCAGTTTTACGAATCATCGGATGGGCCGCCTGTTCGACGCCAATCGCGATAAACGCCCATGCCAATGTCAGGCTGAATGGGCACCCTTTGCGTTCGATCATCAGTGCGCCGACGATGGTCAGGCAGGCGATTACCATCAACGTGACGATCTCGCCGACCTCAGGTTGAACCAGGATTCGATTTTCGCGCAACATCAACGCCGTGCCGATGGCAGTCGCCGCACTGATCCATCCCAGATACAGCGACGGAGGCACGAACCACCAGCGGGTTCTTTGATGCAGACTTGCAATCGATTGAATGTGACGTCGCAGGCAGATCTGGGCAGCGACCAACGCGATCAGATGAACAAGAATATCCAACCAAGACTCCGTGTCTGAGCGATAAATGCTGATTGGCACGAAGGCGATCGAAGCTGCCCCAGCCACCAGTAACCATTTGATCGCCGATCGTAGCGAAGGGGTTGATTCGTTTGGGTTGCGAATCAAATCGATCGCGAACCCAATCATTCCAAAAAAGATCAGGCTCCAGATAACAGGAAACGCGTATGCGGCTGCATCAATACGAGTATCCGGCATATTGCGAAACTGATCCGCTCCACCCGGAAGCCAGCGAGCACCAAAGTTGACGACCGTGACGACGATAAACGTAAACAACAAAATCCACGGCAAGGTGCGGCCAGACGGATGATCGGTCGAGCTGTCGGCTTCCATGTTTTCTGTGAACGAGGGACGGCGGGGCAGGGCAGTGCAAACCTCAAGTTGATCTGTCGGCGAGAATTTTACTCTTGGATTTGTCGGCTGTCATCCAGACGGGTTTTGCGTCGAGTCGATTATTATCGGGCCGCAAAATCTGATACGATAAAACAGGACGATTTTCTTCCTCAGTTTTGAACCTGATAACGTTATGACCGACACGACGATCGATACCACAAAAGTAAGTGAACATCGAAAGCTGGAGTTTGAAACCATCGACGATTGCCTGGCAGAACTGGATCGAATTGCAGAGTCAGATCGACGTGGTGAACTTCAAACGTTGGGAAACTGGACGGCTGGTCAGAATCTAAGCCATCTGGCAGCATGGATCGAGTTCGGCTGGGATGGGTATCCCATGAACAAGCCACCATTGCCTGTCCGTCTGGTCATGCGATTCATGCTGGGCCGCATCTTGAAAAAAGGCATGGTGGCAGGCGTGAAGATCCCTGGTATCGAGGGCGGCACACTTGGAGCCGAAGATATGGAAACTCAGGCCGCTGCTGAGCGTTTACGGGTAGCGTTGAATCGATTGAAATCGGGCGAATTGGCGAGTTATGACAGCCCCGCATTTGGGAAGATGGACCATGCTCGCCGGATCAAGTTAAACCTTCGCCACGCCGAGCTCCATTTGGGTTTTCTTCGGTATTATTAACGGTTTTTGAAAATCTGGGAAATATTTGTCCCTTGGTATCTTCGTCTTACGCATTGAAATTCAGACAAACAAGCGTGACATCAACCGTCACTTTTCAACTAAATTTCAAGGAACAAGACAATGACAACTTCACGAATCATCGCCACCGTCGCTTTCGCCGCAATCACGATCCTGACAACCAACGCAAACGCTCAGGTGCAAGCTCAAGTCATCGGACAACAAGGTGGACCGGAGCAAGCTGCTCAAGTGCAGATCGACACTCGAGTCATGCCAGAGACGCAAGTTGTGCCTCCTCAACCTCCGGCTCCCAAGCTTGGATTCATGGGGCAGATGGTCTACGGGCTGGGAATGAAAGTCCTGAACGTCAACTATGGCAGCCCGGCTCAGCGAGCAGGACTTGAGTACGGAGACGTGATCATCAGTGCCAACGGAATCAACATTCGAAATCACCAGGACCTGAGTCGAGTGTTGAGTGAGGCCGCCCAGTACCGCAACGGGTCAGTCAGCTTGTTCGTGAAGAACGTCCGAGGTAACGCCTACCAGGGTAATGAGTACGTCACCGTACACGCCCAGTTGTTCGGTCAACCAAGGCCAGCCATGGGAGTCGCCTATAACCAGACGACGCAAAATTAATCGGGTCGGATGAAACTTGAAAAAACGACAGGGTGAACCAACTGGTTTGCCCTGTCTATCTTTTTGCAGTTTGTCTCAAGCGTATCCCATCGGTATGAAATGGTTAGAGCGCGTTTCGTTTAAGTCTAGCGGCTTTTGATACTTTTCGCTCGGTTTTTCAACGCCGCAGACGCTACAGTTAAGTGCAACATGCACTAGTCGGTGATGGTTATCGATTCACGCCAACCATGAACGTTACGCCACGCAGGCCAAAGTCGTCCTGAGCCAGAAATCCGGAGCCTCCACTGTTGAAGGTCTGGTTCAGGTACCCGACTCGTCCATAAACCGATCGATTCTCGCCGATACGCTGTTTGATTTGCAGCGCTGTCAGAAACTCAAACGAACTCACGATCTCATCGGCGCCAACTCGCTGAAACGAATCGGTGCCGGGTCCTAGAATAAACTGATCACGTTTTCCGAACATCAGTGATCCACCCGCCTGCGTCACAAATTCCAGCGGCGTGTGCCCCACCGGACGATAGTATTCGAGCCGAATGCGTGGTCCAAACGCTCGCATGTCAGACCGCGTGTTCAGATTTTGCAGAACCAAACCTGCTCCATCGACGACAGTGGCGTCGACCTGATGATCGATATCGACTGCCTGAAAACCAAACATTCCATTGATTCGTGTGATCGGCAGTTGCACTTCCTTGAAAACGGAAAATCCGAAGGACTCAAAGTTCAACGTGTGAGCACCCGAAAGTGTTTGGCCTGCAGCCGAAGTGGCAATCTGAGAGCCGACATTCATGTCAGGTAGCGACGCGTTCAAAGAGGCGGACGTATTCGCTCCACTTGTGAAAGATTGGACCACTGACGCAGTACGCAGGTTGCGATAGTCGACTTCGAAACCCGGGCCGTATTTGGATTCGAATCCGAAACGAAAGTTTGGGATGAACTCAAAATCGAAGTCGAAAACCTGTGAGTCAACGAAATCGAATCCGCCTGACTGGTCAAGGATGACGATCCCAGAGTTGCCGTTGAACCGCGGCTTCACGAACTGGCCTTCGATTCCTCCGAACCAACGTCCTGTTGCGAGAATTTCGCTGAATGGAGGGTACTGCGTTTTCTTGTCTTCGAAATCGTACTGAGTGTGCCCGCTATCATACGTTCCAGAATTCCGGACGGTTGGCAGGGGCGAACGTTGAGCCAGATCCGGACGAAATTGAGCGTTCGGCATGTCAGACGGAATGAACCCAGAATTGGAATGAGGCATCGGCTGGGGCGGATAGGTGTTCGGGTCAGGCGTTTTGCCAAAACGTCCGTGCGGTTGCCTCGCTTGAGCCGGATCCTGATCACGCTTGCGGGAAAAGAATCGTTTTCCAAATCCTCTTCCGATCATGTTTGAATTCATTCCGAACGGAAGCGGAAATGCCGTTTGCAATTGAGGGCCCGCTTGAGCAGGTTGAACAGCCGATTGGTGGAGAAGCCCTGGCGACCGAGTTCCTCGTTGAAGCAGACCCGGAGCATCGCCCCATCCAAATCCGTCGGAACCGTTGACGACGGTTGAGTCTGCTGGCTGAGTTGTGGTCACACTGTCAGCGGGGACGGTTTCGAAAACCTCAGGCATTTGATAACCGGGTGGAGTGCCGCCGGTCATTGGTACAAAGGGTTGGGCGGTGGTCTGAGGATAAGCGGAATTTGCAGACGAGCCCGCAGAATTGAAATCCTCGGTCGCTGACGGCAGGGCATTGGAAGGCGTGGCGGCAAACGGCGTTGCAAGCTCTTGCGTCTCGGGAAGTTTCGTAGGTTGTGGCTCAGGGACGAACAGTGGATTGGCGTTTTCGGTGATGGCGGAATCGCCCTGCTCAAGAGGAAGCGTCTGGTCGATGGCACCGGGAGTCTTCAAATCCAACCGTTTGTTGTTCCTGTCCAGAATGCTGGATGGGATCGTCGGCGCGAGAGGGATATCCTTTGGGTCCTGTAAATCGAATTCAGCAGGACGATAGGGCGAAGGCGGGGCGACCGGTGCCGTTTTCCTGGGAACTTGACTGCGCTGGGTTCCCAGCAATGTCTCCATCGAAGGAGCGCCGGTGCTCTCATATTGGTAATCGGTAGCGGGCGGGGCACCATACTGAGTCGAAAAACTCGGCGCAGGGTTCGACGTTGCCGGGCCAGAGCCGAAGCCGGCTATGGCTCGATTCGTCGTCGAGTTCGTCGGTGCCGAGGAAGCAAACGGATCCCCTTGGGCAGGCGCCGAGCTTCCCCAGCTGTCGGGAGACATGGATTGGTAGTTGGAGCCCGTCGAGTCTGCCTCCATCGGTCGCGATGTCGCAAAGTTCTGGGCCGGTCGCGCGGCGGCAAGCGAACCGTAGCCGCGAAATTGCGTGGCCTGATAATCCTGGCCGCTTTGAACGGCGTCCAGTCTTCCGGTCGGCAGGGCCAACACGGTAATCGCGAACGCAAATCCACACTGGGCCGAGTACGAGAAAAGTGATAAGCGAAATGATAAGCAAAAGCGCATCGAGATTTCCTTCTGACGATCAGCGAGAGCTGTCTGTAAAGGCAAAATCGGAGCAACCGGTAAACTTGAACAGAAAAATCCCGAGAACCGGATTTATCGGCGAATTCCGCACACTTTGTCTGATCGTTAAAGTTTTACATCGCGAACGACTGGCCATCGGAATACTGGTTTGGGGTGGGAGGGCCACACGGGGATGGTGAAAAGATTTGCTTAACGCTCTATTCACAATCCGAAACGTGACGGCGTGTTGATTTAATCACAACCCGCTGCGTCAGCGAGGGATCCTGCGTCCCTCACTCACGTTTCGGGTTTTGGGTTTCGATGTTCGCCGTGTTTCTGTAGCTAACATTAAATCAACACGCCGGTGAGTGAGGGGCCGCATTGTTTGAGCCTTTATTCCCTCGCTGACGCAGCGGGTTATGATCTTCACCATCCCAGGCCCAGACAGCCCCAGTCACGGCGTCGCATGGTAAAACGCTGGGAATTCGAGAGCGATCAACTTCTGACTTCTTCGAGTCTCGTCATGGCTTCCTCCGCCCACGGACTCTTTGGGGCGAGGTCAAGAAACTGCTGCCAATGAACAACAGCGTCCTGAGGTCGCCCAACCTGGTCCAGCACTCGAGCCAAGTAGAAATGAGCATCCGGGTAATCCGAGTGATGCATCAACGCGCCTGCGAAAGCGGAGATCGCCATCTCAAGATCGCCGGACTCAACCAGAACGCATCCAAGATTCGCCCGAGCTTCAACAAACGATTCGTCCATTTCGATCGCGACGAAGTATCGTTCCCTCGCGCCTGCGAGATCGCCTTGCTGATACAGCAGCTCCGCGATTCGAAAGCAAACATCGGCCGTTGAGCCAAACGCCAGGGCCAGCGACCGGTACGTCTGGATCGCAAGCTCAGGCTCGCCCGCGTCTTCCTGTTCGATTGCCAACTGGACAAAATCATCGGGTGTCGCCAAACCGTCTGTTTGCCGCTGCTCCTTGCCGGTTGTCGACGCATCGATGGACAAAAGATTCGGCGATCCGTCAATTTTCTCAAGCGACTGACTCGAATCTTCAGCAGCATCGGCCAGGGAATCGAAGTCGATTCGCATTTGCCCACCAGGTTCGAGGAGTCCTTCCTCCTGACGAAGCAAGACGTGTCGACCTTCGACAATGACTGACAACTGCGACAGAGGTCGCTGCAGATCAGGATACAGGCCGGCCAGTTTTGACAGCCTCGATTCAATCTGATGCGGTGCGGCTCCAGAGGCGATCAATTTTGCCAGTCGCCGCGCAGACGCAACTTCTTGAAAATCAAAATACGGCAACTTGTGAACTTGTCGAGTTGGGCTGATCAAGCCACGTCGATGCCACCGTCGAATTGTGGAGATCGGAAGATCCAGCAGTTGAGCCAGCATCGCTGGAGTGTACAGTCGTCCGACTTCCAGATCTGGCTCGACCATTCCCAGCCGCTGCCACAACTGTGTTTCGCTGATAATTTCGATCTGACCATTAGACGCGGCTTCCAGCAAGCTCTCATCCAATAAGTCTTCGTGCTGATCAATCGAAAGTTGGTCGGCTCCAACCACAACGATGTGTACTGACGAATCTGGCTTTTCGGCGACCACACCGCCGTGCTTTTTCACCAGCGTCTTTGCTTCTTTTCGGCTCATCGAGCCCAACTTGCCGTGAAAAGCGATTCGGCGATCGGTCAATGACAAACCGGCATCCAGATCAGCGGCGTCAGCAGGTTCGGATGAATCGACAGAGGACATGAAAAACGATCAAGGTCAGGTTGCACGGAAGCGAGGATTTTCCATGCTTCGTTCCACGATGTCAATCGACTGGCCCAGCGGAAGATCACGGGAACAGCCGGCGCGGCCCCAATGCTGATGTTACCGGGCGGGTCAGAGTCTTTCCGCACTCGCGTTTTACAAATCGCTCAATCGCGTTCGTTTTCCTGCAGCCGGAAATACCCTTTTTGTGAACGCGGCCTCTTCGCGGGAGGCGCCGACCAATCGATCGTCGAGCTCGTCTCAGTCACCACCTTCGTGGAATCTTGCAGTCGATTGGTCGCTTCGTCCAGCCACTCAGGTCGCTCGATTCGTGCCAGCTTCGTGCGAGGATTGTTCAAATCTGGTTTGGATTCAGGAACCTCAATCGTGCGCCTGTCGCTCGGCTGAAACATCATTTCGTTTCGACGAATGACGGGCGAATTCGAATAGTCGATCTTCTGTTGGTTGTTGCCTGAATCGCTGATTCCGGAGACATCACGGCGTTGACGTTGACTGGTTTCCACGATTCGGGCGGCAACCGGTTCGGGTTGAAAGTCGTAAGATGGATTGGCTGTCGCTGACGTTTCGTTCGGCCGTGATTCATTGTCTAATACGGAAGGAGCGGTTTCGCTGTTGCTGTTGGCTGGTTCGCGATAAATTGTTTCGTCGAGTCGCTTGCGAACTGTTTTAGGAACCTTGATCGTTTCGGTGTGTTGTACCCAACGGCAGGTCTGTTCTTCGTAAGGTTCGACCTGTTCGACCTGTTGGTAAGTCGTTTCAGTTACGGGGGTTCGTTTGGTAACAACCTCTTCTTTGTATGTTGTCTCTTGATACGGGATTCGCTCGACCCGCTTTACGGTTTTCGGGCGGCGGACAGTCACCGGTACCTTGCGGACCTCAACTTGTTCGACCATTCTTTTCACCTCAACTGGAACCTTGCGAAGCTCGACCTTGTCGACGTAGCGAGTCACTTCGACAGGCTCCGATCGTTGGACAACTTCCGGTACCAAAGCGGTTGATTGAACGGTGGTCGGAACCATGGTTGGGACCGTCACGGCAGTAGGAGGTTGCACCCAGTGTAGTCCCGGTCGCCGCCACGTGTTCAAGCCGGTCGAGGGATCGTTGTAGGCACCCCGGCGTAGCCATTGGAGCTGCGGGCGAAACGAATTCAGGCCGGTCGGGACGGTGATCGCCGGTCCGGGAGTCAACGCCGTCTGAGTGACTGTTGTCGGCTTCATCAAGGTAACGTTTTCGGTGCGATACTCTGTTTCGGTGACCTTCGTGCGGACGGGAACGGCTTGCTCACGCATCTCGGTTTCGATCACCGGCTTTTGCACGACCCGTCGTTCCTCACGCATTTCGGTCACTTCTTCCCAAGTCGTCTCTTCGATTTCGCGTTCGCGATACCTGGTTTCAGTAACGGGTTTCAAGACAGTGAATTTTTCGACCTTGTCGTACTTTTTTTCGACCGGTTTCAAAACCGTCGTTCGACGTTCACGTTTTTCCGTTTGCCACATCGGTTTCCAGGTTGTTCGCTGCTGCGTTTCCATGATCGTTTCGTCAACGTAACGAGTCACCGTCGTTGGACGTTGTTCGAGCGTGTCTGAACGCTGGGGACTCGTTTGAGCGAACACGACCGAACTTGACGTTAAAGCGATCGCAGTCAGAAGCACTGTTTTGATCCGATTCATGATTCGTATCCGAATTCTAACCCTGATAAATCTGGTCGTGGTCGAAGGTTGCCACACGGCACAAACTCTCCGAGTTCATCTTATGCGAAGAATCCCACGAGTGAAGTGGCTGGCTGTTAAACGATAGCGGTCATGCAAGCTGTAGGGCCTGCATTGCCGAATTTGCGTGCAATTCCGGTCGCAGGGAGTGATGTCACTCGCGTTTGGACGCCAACCAGCAACGCTGGGATCGTCTTTCGATTGGTGTCGCTACGGTCGCACCAAACGTCAGCGGTTGAAGCCAGTCAGCGTTCAATGAGCCTGTGAGTTCAATGAGCCATTGAGTTAAAGCCCTCAACGGGCGACGGGGCTCCGCAGGTTTTTGAGAGCAAGTCGGATTGAGTCAGAAAAATCTCCGACCTGAGAAACGAAATTTTGAAGCCAGAAGTTAACGGCGATGTACGTTCGAACGAGAAAAAACACTCCGTATTGTTTTGAGGTTCGCGGCGTTGATGCAGTGTCGACTTGTTCTGGCTTTCGCACTGGTGGCATTGGTTCACCTGGATCAATCCGCTGCGCAGGTTTTGAGAATTGGGTCGTGGAATGTTGCCAATGAGCCCAATAGTTCAGACCGCATCACGGATTTCGAACTGGTCCTCAGCGCGATAGGAAGTGAATCCGTGCTGGGCAATTCGGCTCGTTTGGGAATCCTCGCACTACAGGAGACCGACACCCAGTCGGCCCAGGCTGTGCGAGACTCATTCAACAACATGTATGTCGATTCAACGTATGACTTGATTGTCTCCGGAGCCGACGGGGGAGGAGATCGAACGGGTTTCGTTTACGACTCCAGCCTTGTTTCGTTGGTCAGCCAGACAGAATTGAGTGGTTCGCTGACGCACACGATTTTGCGAGCAACATTTGATCCGATCGGTTTGAGCGTTGCTGATCCGTTGACGATTTATTCCATTCATCTGAAGTCCGGCTCCTCCTTGTCCGACCAAAATGTGCGTGGCATCGAATCCGAATTTATTCGTGATGACGCTGACCTGTTCGAGTTGGGGACCAGCATCTTATTCACGGGCGATTTTAATATGCTCGGAAGTTCGGAACCGGCTTGGAATCAACTGACCGGATCTGGGAATGCTCAGGCGTTTGACCTGGCCGATGCTCCCGGGCAGTGGCGGGACAATCCCGATTTCCTGTCTCTGCACACTCAGGATCCCGGCGGAAGCATGGACGACCGGTTTGATTTGCAATTCGGCACCAGCTCGTTTTTCGATTCGCAAGGGATCGATTTTGTTGATGGCTCTTTCACAGTATTCGGCAACAATGGAACGCATGATTTGAATCAGCCAATCACGACGGGGACCGGCGCGTCGTCTCCGCTGTTGTCGGCTCTTTCGCGAACGAGTGATCACCTTCCCGTGTTCTCCGATTTTGTCAGTGCGATCCCAGAGCCGGGGCACTCAATCCTCGTGGTTGTCAGCGGGCTGGCGTGGATTACTCAGCGACGTCGATTCGCGAAATCGAGTTGATCTTCCGCGATGCACGTATCTGGTTTCAATTTTACGGCACGCGGGTGAATCGGTGAGAGGCAGCCAATTACCACGCATTTTTTTCACCGCAGCTTGAAGACCACGTCTGAAATTATCGTGAACTGATTCCCCAGGAACCCCTGCTTAAGGGAAGTGAAGTCACCATGGTCACGATTTGCTTCCTTATTGAAAATCGAGGCAAAAACGTAGTGATGAATTGACGCGAAATCTGCGTTGACCCCGTAAATTACCGGGCTATAGTCCTGAGTTCATTCGTCCCCACCCCTCTCGCCGACCTCATTTTTAAAACGCCCAGACGATTCAACTTTGGGTGTTGCATCAGCCATAGCGGACTAGTGAATTCACTCGATCTGAGACAGCGTAACCGCAGTACGGACACAACATGCTCAATTTCTTTCGTCAACAATCCGGCTCGGTCAAAAACGATCTCCTTTCGGGTTTGACTGTCGCGTTAGCTTTGGTGCCCGAGGCGATCGCGTTTGCGTTCGTGGCAGGTGTTTCGCCATTGATCGGATTGTATTCAGCGTTCTTCATTGGGTTAATTACGGCGGTGGTCGGCGGACGTCCGGGAATGATCTCGGGAGCCACAGGAGCGATGGCGGTTGTCGTTGTCGGGCTTGTTGCGATGCACGGCATTGAGTACCTGTTTCCGACCGTTATTTTGTGCGGGCTGCTTCAAGTTGGCATCGGCATCGCGAAGCTGGGCAAGCTGATCCGAATGGTGCCGCATCCGGTAATGCTCGGTTTCGTGAACGGGCTGGCGATCGTGATCGGATTGGCTCAGTTGGGAAGTTTTAAAACGCTCGGTGCAGAAGGACAGTTGGTGTTCTTGAGCGACACTCGGCTGTGGATGATGTTGGGACTTGTCGGTTTGACGATGGCAATCATCTGGTTGCTTCCGAAAATCACGCGAGCCGTTCCTGCGTCGCTCGCAGCTATTTTGATCGTGACCGGAATCTCGTTGGTGATCAATCAACAGTACGACGATTCATCCAGCGGCAACCAGCTGGCGACCGTGGGAGACATGCTGCGAACCAACCGACACGCTGCGGCTCATGTCGCCCATGCGACTCACGTTGAAGAAGTTGCTGACGAACAAGAACCGGAAATTTCGTCATCGGAGTCGCGGCCACCCATGGTGCAGGTCAGCGATTCGATTCCTCGCGATTCGGATTCGACAATGGAAATCGATCCCGCAATTGATCTGGTAGCCCGAATGGACGATGCGACCGATTCAAATGAAGATTTTGTTGTAAATGATGAAGCAGATGCCGGAATCAGCGGCGGATTGCCTCAGTTGTTCTGGACTCAGCACGAGATCGTTCCGCTCAATTGGAAAACCTTAAAGATCATCTTTCCATTCGCGATCGTTCTATGTGGAGTCGGCTTGATTGAATCGTTGATGACGCTGACTCTGGTGGACGAAATCACGGAAACTCGCGGGCAAGGCAACCGAGAGTGTGTAGGGCAGGGCGTTGCCAACGTTGTTTGCGGTCTGTTTGGAGGAATGGGCGGCTGCGCGATGATCGGTCAGTCCCTGATCAATGTGAACTCGGGCGGTCGAGGTCGACTGTCGGGCATCACGGCTGCGGTATGTCTTTTGATGTTTGTCTTGTTTCTGGCACCATGGATCGAGCAGATTCCAATGGCGGCATTGGTTGGTGTCATGTTCATGGTGGTGATCGGAACATTCGAATGGGCTTCGTTGAAGATGTTTCGCCGAATGCCGATGACTGACATGTTGGTCATGGTTCTGGTTGCCGGCTACACCGTGTTGATGCATGACCTTGCGACAGCGGTTATCCTTGGGGTCATCGTGTCTGCTTTGGTGTTTGCGTGGCAGCACGCGACTCACATGGGTGCTGACGTCAAGTACAACGAGTTCGGAAGCAAAATTTACCAGGTCCATGGTCCGTTGTTTTTCGCTTCGGTGTCGTCATTCAAAGAGATGTTCAACGTTGCTGAAGATCCTGATGATGTCGTCATCGATTTTTACTACTCTCGCGTTTACGACCAGTCAGGTTTGGAAGCGATCAACACCATGGCCGATAAATATGAAGCCGCCGGCAAACGCTTGCATCTGACTCACCTGAGTCCCGAATGCAAAACACTGCTGGACCGAGCGGGTGACATGGTCGAGGTCAACCTGTCTGAGGATCCTCAGTATCACGTCGCGACCGACCGACTCGGGTAGGTTGGAGTGATTTCTTCGTGAGAAATCTCACAGCCGTAATCATTCATTCGCCGTTGTTTCTGCTTTAAGCGGCGTAATCGGAAAAACACGAAATCTTGACTTTACGCATCGCGCTAATTGTGGTGCTGGGGCAAAGAACATGGCCATTTGGACGTGTTTTCCGGGGTACATTTCCCGCGGTACCCCACTTTTCAGCCTCAAGATTGCCCTGTGATTTCGTCCAGCGTAGCAGCCGGCCACTCGTTTGAGTGGTCTCACAATCCTTCATTTAACGTTCCCACGTCGATTTCCAGCTGGTTGCGGGCGGTCGAGCACGCGCATGCGGGGCTTCAGTTCGCAGTCCAACCGTCCGCGGCAATGGGTTCGTCAGAAATGGTTGCGGGCCGAGCAAAACGTGAGCGAGAGTTTTTCGCTGGACGACGGTGTGCTGCGAAACTGTTGGCTCAACGAGGCGTGTATCAACCCGTTGGAGTGAATTCTGACCGTTCGCCAAATTGGCCTGAGGGAACCGTTGGCTCGATCTCACACAGCGATCGCTGGACGATTGCGTGTGTTGGAACCAATGATCTGTTTCGTTCCGTCGGAATCGATACCGAACCCATCATGTCGCATGAGTCGGCACGCCAAATCAAAAACGATGTGGCCACCAAAGCTGAAATGAACAGGCTGGCATCTTCGGGCTTGAGCGAAACGGCCGCACTGACGCTGATTTTCTCCGCGAAAGAATCGTACTACAAATGCTGGTACCCGATCACCAAACGGTTTCTTGAGTTTCGTGACGTTGAGATCATTGACGCCACCGCCAGGATGTTGTTCTTGCGAGGTGTCGAGAAAACGTCGAACCAGCATTCGGAACTGGCAATCGAGTATCTGCTGACTGACCACGACGTGTTCACCTGCACCTGTCTTGAGGGTGGCCAATGAGTGAAGTAAGCACCATCTACGATCGAATCAATCGATCAACCGAGCGAGATTATCCAAAGACCTCGTTGCACGAACTGATCGTTCAGCAGTGCAAAAAGAACCCGAATGCGATCGCTGTCGTGGCGGGCAACATTCGACAGACGTATGCTCAGTTGGATGAGAAAAGCGATTGCATTGCCGCGTACCTTGCAGAACAAGGGATTCGATCCGGAGACCTTGTTGGGCTCTGCTGCAATCGTGATATCGACACACCCGCATTGCTGATCGGAATCATGAAAGCCGGCGCGGGGTATGTTCCGCTTGATCCAGATTACCCGGCGGATCGCATCGCATTCATGGTGAACGATTCAGGTTGCCGCCACATTCTGGCTCATGAAAATCAGTTGCCGCTGATCAAGAGCTTTGATGTTCCTTATACGCTGATTGATCGAGACTGGGATCGGATTGAATCGGCCAGATGGTTGGACGGACAGCCATCGATCAACGCGCGCGATCACGTTGCGTACGTCATTTACACGTCTGGATCAACCGGTCGCCCGAAAGGTGTTCTCGTTCCGCATCAAAGTGCCGTGAACATGCTATGGAGCATGAAAGAGCGGCCCGGCTTCACGGCTGAAGATCGGATTCTTGCGACGACAACGCTGTCATTTGATATCAGCGTCGCAGAGATGTTCCTGCCGCTGGTTTGTGGCGGTTCGGTGGCTGTGGTCGACCGGCAGACTGCCCGTGATACCACCGCGTTGGTCGCGGCCATGAAGCGATACGACGTCAATTTCATGCAGGCGACGCCAGCCATGTGGCGAATGATTGTCGAAGCTGACTTTCAAGGTCGTTCCGACATGAAGTTTGTCACCGCAGGAGAGCCACTTCCGCGAGACCTGATCTCTCCGCTGCTGAACCGTTGCGATGAACTTTGGAATCTGTATGGCCCGACCGAAACCACCGTGTACTCCTCTGGGACACAGGTCCTGAACGATGTCGATCCAATCTTGATTGGCGTTCCGATTGCAAACACGCAAGTCTATGTGGTTGATCAGGACGACAACCTCTGTCCGGTTGGAACGCCGGGTGAGCTTCTGATCGCTGGAGACGGCATGACGCTTGGGTATCTGAATCGGCCCGAACTGAACGCGAAAGCGTTTGTCGATTGGAATGGTCAACGTGTTTATCGAACGGGTGATCTGGCAGCGATGACCGACGATGGTCAGATCAATCACATGGGACGAATTGACAATCAGATCAAGTATCACGGTCATCGAATTGAACTGGGTGAAATCGACGCAGCCCTGGCCATGCAGAGTGGCGTTCGTCAGGCAGCGACGGTGCTTCGTGAGGACCGACCGGGTGATCAGCAACTGGTTGGGTACCTGTTGGCCGAAAATCAATCACAACCGAACGTATCCGAAATTCGAAAGTCGGTTTCTGCGAAGCTGCCCGACTATATGGTCCCTGACACAATCGTGGTTGTGGATAAGTTTCCGTACACGCCCAGTGGAAAACTGGATAGAAAATCATTTGCGCCACCATCATCGTCCCGCCCTGAGCTGGGGGTCGATTTCGTAGCGCCGCGCACGGACACAGAAAATGAACTTGCTGAAATCTGGGCAAGCGTGTTGCAACTTGATCGCATTGGCACGCGAGATAACTTTTTCGAGCTTGGTGGTAACTCGATCCGCGCCGTGAAAGTCGTCGCGATGGTTCGTGAGCGGATGGGGATTCAGGTCTCCGGAGCCGAGTTCTTTGACAACCCAACCATAGATTCGTTGCTGTCACTGACGGAAAAGAAGCAAGATCTGCGGCAGAAGTTTCAGCGAGCGGAACAGAACGAAACTCATCACAAAAGCAGCTCGGGTCATTACGCAATTGTTGGCATGGCGGCTCGGATGCCCGGCGCACCGGATTTGGATACGTTCTGGGACAATCTGGTCAATGGCCGCGAGTCCATCAAGTTCTTTTCGAAGGATGAATTGGACTCGACGCTTGATCCGCGTGATACAACGGATCCCAATTACGTTCCGGCTCGTGGAATCATCGACGATGCGGCGGCTTTCGATGCGAAGTTCTTCCGCACGCCACCCCGCAATGCCGAACTCACGTGTCCTCAGCAGCGAATCATGCTGGAGCTTGCGTGGACCGCGCTTGAAGATGCCGGCGTTATTCCTGATAAGTCATCGGAGACAATCGGAATCTGGGCCGGAACGTACACGACCAGCTACTACATCAAGAATTTGCTTACCAATCCTGACATCGTTCGCCAGACGGGTGAGTTCGCACTGGGAGCGATGAATGAAAAGGACTACATCGCCACGCGCGTTGCTCACGCGTTAAACTTCAGGGGACCGGCGATCAACGTCAACACCGCGTGCTCAACCTCGCTGGTCGCATTGATCGAGGCATGTAAATCGCTTGATGCCGGGCATTGCGATGTTGCGCTGGCGGGTGGGGCTTCGGTCACGTTTCCGCAAAATCAAGGACACCTTCATCAAACGGGCAGTATCTTTACACCCGATGGTCACTGCCGGCCATTCGACGCAGCCGGAGCCGGTACTTTGTTCAGCGACGGCGCTGGAGTGGTAGTGGTCAAGCGGTTGGAAGACGCAGCGAAAGCAGGTGATCGAATCTATGCCGTCGTCAAAGGATTTGGAATCAACAATGATGGAGGCGACAAAGCCAGCTTCAGTGCGCCAAGCATCGAGGGACAAGCCAACGCGATCGCCATGGCGCACGCGATGGGTGGCGTTAATGCGGAAGATGTTGGATACATCGAAGCTCATGGCACAGCCACGCCGATTGGTGACCCGATTGAAGTGAGTGCATTGCAGACGGTGTTCGAAGCACAGACGAACAAGAAACAGTTCTGTTCGATTGGAAGCGTAAAGTCAAACATTGGTCACACGGTGGCGGCCGCTGGCGTCGCGGGATTGATCAAGGCTGCCATGTCTCTGCACACCGAACAGATTCCGGCAACGCTTCATTATCAAAAACCGAACCCACAAATCGATTTTGAGAACAGTCCGTTCAAAGTCTGCGACACGTTGACTCCATGGCAGCGGTCGGAAAACACTCGATTAGCTGGCGTCAGTTCGTTCGGAGTTGGCGGAACAAACGCTCACGTTTTATTGCAGGAAGCACCCGCCGTGTGCGAAGTACCCAGCAACGAATGTGGGATAGGTGACAGCGAGAACGAATTGCCAGTGCAGATCATTCCCGTTTCCGCGAGGACTGAGGAATCGCTCGAACAGAATGTTGCTGCGTTGGCTGAAACACTCAGGGCTGCACCTGATTCAAGTTTGTGCGAAGTCGCCCACTCGCTGCAGAATCGACGCGATGAATTCAACTACCGAGCGGCAGTGGTTGTGAATTCTGTGACGGAAGCTGCCAACACGCTTCGTGAACGCAAGGCTCCAGGTTTCATGAAGCGAAAGTCGTCCACCGCTTCCAGAGACGTCGTGTTCATGTTCCCGGGGCAGGGATCACAGTACGTGCGGATGGGCCAGAATCTTTACGCGCACTCGAGTGTTTTTCGTGAGAATCTTGATCGATGTGCCGAACTGCTGACTCCGTTGTTGGGGCGTGACCTGAGAGACGTTCTGTTTCCCGCATCGGGAGGCGAAGAAGCTTCGACAGAAATACTGCGAAACACTCAGTTCACTCAGCCGGCCCTGTTTGCACTCGGATACTCGTTGGCTCAGGTCTGGTTGGGGTGGGGTATCCAACCATCAGCGTTGATGGGGCACTCCATCGGCGAGTTTGCGGCGGCTTGCGTGGCTGGCGTCTTCAGTTTGGAAGACGGGCTGAAGATGATCGCCGAACGCGGTCGAGCGATGCAGGCGTTGCCGGGTGGTAGCATGATGAGCGTTCGCTTGCCCGGGGCGGAAGTCGAGCCGATGCTGTGGGGCGATATGGCGATCGGATCGTTTAATGGTCCGGAGCTTTGTGTCGTGGCGGGCCCGGATGATCAGGTTGCGAAGTTGCAGAAGCAGCTGGAATCAAAAGACGTCGTGTGCCGGCATTTGCACACATCACACGCGTTCCATTCCCCCATGATGAACGAGATCGTCGATCCGTTTACCGAGTTTGTCAGTCAGTTCGAGCTGTCGGCTCCAGCCGTCCCGATTCTCTCGACCGTCACCGGCGACTGGATGAGCGGCGATCAGGCAACGGATCCTCACTACTGGGCCGATCATCTCCGCAAGCCGGTCAGGTTCAGCGATGCGGTCACCCGGATGTGGAACGAAGAACCGACGCGGATTCTGATTGAGCTTGGACCTCGTCGAACGCTGGCGACTCTGTCAAAGCAACACGCGACCGATCCAAAAAATCAAATTGCGTTGCCGACCTTGTCCAATTCGGCAGAAAAAAACCTTGAGTGGACCAGCATGTTGAATGCGGTCGCTCAGATGTGGCTTGCCGGGGTGTCAATTGATTGGAAGATCCTGTCTTCAAATGGTCAGCCACGCCAGCAACGTCAGCATGTCAGCCTGCCGACTTACGCTTTCCAACGAAAAAAATACTTTATCGAGCCCGGCGAAGCTGGCCCGGTTTCCAACGGCCATTCGCCAGCTGCGATCACCGAAACATGTGATGCGCCTGTTTCAATGACTTTATCTTCTTCTGTTATTCAAAACGAGACTTCAACCATGAGTCGAATTCCAAATCTTGTTGCCGCGATTCACGACGTTTTCGAGAACACTTCCGGATTTGATCTTTCTGAGTTCGATGGAGACACAACGTTCTTCGAGATGGGTCTCGACTCGTTGGTGCTGACTCAGACAGCAACGGCGCTGAAGAAAGAATTGGACTACGAGGTGACGTTCCGGCAGCTTCTGGAGGAGACGCCGACGGTAGACTCGCTGGCAGCGTGGTTGGACAGCCAGTTGCCAAGCGACCAATATGCCAACACGGTCCCCATGGTAGTACCGACAGCCCCACAGCAGCCAACGAACAGTCAGGAAACTCACAGCCCAAGTGCTGCGGTAGCCGAAGGCACCGCTCAGGCTGCAGCTTCGTTACCACAAATCCCAGTCGCGTCTGCTGCAAACGTGCCCCCCACCAGTGTGCCGGTTTCAACTATGACCGCTGCGTCTGTTGCAATCGAAGGATCGGCGATGCAGGCGATTGTGCAGACTCAATTGCAGCTGATGCAGACTCAGTTACAACTGCTTTCTGGGGCGACACCAGCAACAGCAGCTGTTCAGCAGGCAGTTTCGCCCGCCGTGGCTCAAGTGCCAGCGAGCCCGGCTTGTGAAGAATCATCGTTCGTGTCAGCGAAAGATCGCGAGCCTGTCGCACCGATCGAAATCGCTGGTTCAAACGCGGAATCGAAACCTTCCGCGTCTGGCGATACGTCATCTGAGGAAAACGTTGCCAAAGCGAAGCGATTTTCGACCGTGAAGACAACGGATGGCGAACTCGATTCGAATCAGCAAGCTGCCTTGGACGAGATCATTCGTTTGAACAATGAACGCATGCCCAAGAGTAAGGCGTATGCTCAGCAACATCGTGGCTACATGGCTGATCCGCGAACGGTATCCGGTTTCCGGCCAAACATGAAAGAGATGACTCATCCGATCGTGGTTGAGAAATCGAAAGGTGTGCAACTGTGGGATATTGATGGCAACGAGTACATCGACTTCACATGCGGTTTTGGTTCCAATTTACTGGGTCACACCCACGACATCACGGTTGAAGCGATTACTCAGCAAGTGAAAACCGACTACGCGATCGGGCCTCAGTCTCCGCTGGCCGGTGAAGTTGCTCAGTTGTTCTGCGAACTGACCGGCGCTGAACGAATGGCGTTCTCGAATACAGGCAGCGAAGCGGTCCTCGGTTGCACCCGACTTGCTCGAAACGCGACAGGACGAGATTTGATTGTCATGTTCAACGGTGACTATCACGGAATTCTGGACGAGGTGATTGCTCGCGGCAGCAAGAAGCTGCAAAGCTTCCCAGCGGCGACCGGAATTCCAAAAAATCACGTTAGTAACACACTGATTCTCGACTACGGAACTCAGGAATCACTCGATATCATCCGTGAAAGAATCGATGAAATCGCGGCGGTCCTCGTCGAGCCTGTTCAAAGTCGAACTCCTGAACTTCAACCCAAAGAATTTTTGCAGGAGCTGCGTCGACTGACGGAGAACGAACCAGCCTGCCTGATCTTTGATGAAGTCATCACCGGGCTGCGAATCGGACTGGGGGGTGCTCAGGAGTACTTTGGCGTGAAAGCGGATCTGGCTTCTTACGGAAAGATTGTCGGCGGCGGCATGCCCATTGGAATCGTCGCAGGCAAGTCGGAATACATGGACGGATTTGATGGTGGATTCTGGCAGTATGGCGATGACAGTCGACCGGAAGCTGGCATGACCTACTTCGCAGGCACGTTCGTTCGTCATCCGCTGGCCCTTGCGGCATCGAAAGCGATTTTGACTTATCTGAAAAATGGTGGTCAACCACTTTACGATCGCTTGAACGAAGTCAGCCAATATCTGGCGGATGAATTGAATCGAGTGTTCGAGGAAATGGAGGCTCCGCTTTTCCTGGCCAACTTCGGATCGCTGTTTAAAATTCAGTTCCACCAAGAGCTTGTGTACAGCGAGGTGTTCTTCGCCGGTCTTCGTCGTCGCGGCATGCACATCTGGGACCACCGTCCTTGCCTGCTGACGCTGGCCCACAACAAATCTCACGTCGATCAACTGGCAAACGCGATGCGAGAGACCATTATCGAGTGCCAGAAGAATGGGTTTATGCCGGGCGAAGGATACAAAAAAGCCGCTGCGGTTTTCGATCCGAATCTGCCGCCCCGAGCGGAAGCGAAAATCGGCAAGGACGAACGAGGGCGTCCAACGTGGTACGTGCCCGATGTCGCAAATCCCGGCCAGTATCTGCAGGTCGGGGCCAGCGCTGACTAGTTCACCGCCTCTCAGCTACTCGCTTCCTCTGCTACCTCAACCAACATTGACGCCCCAACATCTGTAACAACCATGAATCAAACATCAACTTTGACCAACTCGACTAACGTGCCCGTCATCGTCGGCTCGGCGGACGCGAATGCAGTTCGCTACCCGGCGACAGAAGCTCAGTTGGAAGTCTGGCTGTCCAGTCAGCAAAGTGTCGAAGCAAACTGTGCGTACAACGAGATCAGTTCGATCGAATTCGAAGGATCGCTGGATGTCGAACGCCTTAAGCAGGCGTTGGAGAGCGTCGTGCAACGACACGATCTGTTGCGAGCTTCATTCAGTGATGATGGTCTGCAGGTCATAATTCGATCCGACGCAACATGCGACTACGAGTTTGAGGATTTCAGTAATGAAGCTTCAGCTAAACCAGCAAACGGAATCGCTGAGGCACTCAGCTCGGTGGTTCATCGGCTGGCGACTACGCCGTTCGATCTGGCAAACGGCCCACTGTTGCGAGTTGTCGTGCAGAAGCTATCCAACGATCATCACAAACTGACCTTCGCGGCGCATCATCTGATTCTTGACGGATGGTCATTGGCCGTGTTCTGTTCGGATCTTGGCCACTTCTATGATCAACTTGGTGGGGCTGACACCGACAAGTTGCCCGCTGCCAACAGCTACCGGGAATACGCCGCCAGCATGGAAACCTACTTCTCATCAGCTGAAGGTCAGGCAGACGAAGCCTACTGGGTGAAGCAATTCCAGACGGATGGTCAGACGGACATTCCCGTGCTCGATTTGCCTGTCGAAAACCCCAGGCCGCCGCTGCGAACGTATGAGGGCCGTCGCTTCGATCATCGAATCAGTCACGAACTGGCAGACAAACTGCGCAAAGTCGGCGCGAAGCACGGGTGCAGTTTGTTCAACACTTTTCTTGCCGCGTTCAATGCGTATCTTGCAAGGATCAGTGAAACATACGATCTGTGTGTTGGAGTGCCAACCGCTGGACAGGCCGCCATGGACATGACTGAGCTGATTGGTCATTGCGTCAATACGATGCCGTTGCGAACGAAGGTCGACGCGGAGAATTCTTTCATCGCCTACATGAAAAACTGCCGCAACAGTTTCCTTGATGCGTTGGATCATCAGCGTTACTCATACGGAACACTGCTGCGAAAACTTGCGCCGCCACGTGACCCGGCTCGCCCTCCCATGCTGTCGGTTTCTTTTAACCTTGATCCGATGCTTGAGGTCGACAAGATGGGCTTCGCTGGTCTGAAGGTGAAGCCAGTGATCGAGCCGCGGAGTTTTGAGAATTTCGAGTGGTTCGTCAATGGAGTTATTCTGGAAGACAAATCGATCGAGTTCCAGGTCCAGTACAACAGCAATCTTTACAGCAAACAATCGATTCGATTTTACCTTGAGGGATTCGAAGCGTTTTTGAGTGAGTTGGCCGAAGCGCCCCACAAACGGATCGCAGACGTTCACGTGATGAGTATTCCTCAGCGTCAGAAAGTGATTGTCGATTGGAACGAGACAACGCTGGACTACCCGACCGGTGGAACGCTGCACGGCGAGTTTGCTCGGCAGGCTTCGGCAACCCCAGATAAGATTGCGGTTCGTTTTGAAGATTCCGAATTGACCTACGGTGAAGTCGACCGTCGCTCCAATCAAATCGCGCGATACTTGCAAGGGCAGAGCGTTGGCGCTGGAGATCTTGTGGGGATCTGTGTCGACCGCAGTGAGCGGATGTTGGTCTACCTGTATGGGATTTTGAAGTCAGGTGCCGGCTACGTTCCTCTGGATCCGGCTTATCCGACCGATCGCTTACAATACATGTGCGATCATTCTGACCTGAAGTTAATCGTGACTGAGAGTGACTTGCTGGATCGCGTCGCCGAGTTCAATAAGCCCACTTTGGCAATTGACGCTTTGGATGGCGATCTGAGAACGCTTGACGCGAACGAGGTTGCCTCCGATGTCTCGCCCACCGACGTTTGCTATGTCATCTACACCTCTGGGTCGACCGGTAAACCCAAAGGGGTTCAGGTCCCGCATGGTCCGGTTGTTAATTTTTTGTATTCAATGCAGCAATCGCCAGGGTTCGGTCCGAATGATTCCGTCCTGGCGGTAACCACCTTGTCTTTTGATATTGCCGTGCTGGAGTTGTACTTACCGACCATCAGCGGCGGTTCCGTTGTGATTGTCGACCGGATGACGGCGGTGGACGGCGTCAAGCTGGCCGACGCACTGGACAAACATCATATCTGCCTGATGCAGGCGACGCCCGCGACGTGGCGGTTGATGATTCAAGCAGACTGGAAAGGGAAGTCTGATCTGAAGATTCTGTGCGGTGGCGAGCCCATGCCTCAGGACATCGTGCAACCGTTGCTCGATCGCTGTGCTGAACTTTGGAACATGTATGGCCCCACTGAAACCACCGTCTGGTCCGCCGCCTACAAAATCGAAAGTGCGACGGCTCCCATTTTGATTGGAAAACCAATCGGAAATACGCAAATCTATTTACTGGATGCCAACGGTCAGGAGGTTCCCGTCGGCTGCGAAGGGGAGTTGTACATCGGTGGCGCTGGAGTCACTTCCGGTTACTTGCATCAACCGCAGATGACGGACGAACGTTTTGTCAAGAATCGATATCGCAATCCATTCGTTGACTATGTGAGCGATCGACTTTACAAAACGGGCGATGTTGCAAAATACCGCTTTGACGGAAACATTCAGTTCCTTCGCCGCAACGATAAACAGGTGAAAGTTCGCGGGTTCCGCATCGAGCTTGGTGAAATTGAGCAGAAAATAAAGTCGCACAAATCCGTCTTGCAGAACGTTGTCATTGTTCGCGAGGACACCGTCGGTGACGCTCGACTGGTCGCGTACGTCGTGTTCAAGCCCGGGCATGATCTGGAAGCCAACCAGCTGCGCGATCATATCCGCGAATCACTCCCATTCTACATGGTGCCGCAACACTACGTTGAACTCGAATGGATTCCGCAAACAAATAACGGCAAGATCGACTACAAGGCTCTGCCCGCGCCAAAAGTAGAAGCAGCGGAGCAGGAGATTAACGACCGCGTGTTGCCCGAGACTGCGGCTGAAAAGTTCCTCGCCGAACTTTGGGAGGAAACTCTGGAGATTGACGACGTCGGGAAAAACGATTTGTTCTTCGACATCGGCGGTCACTCGTTGCTGGTGATGAAGGTCATCGCAAAAGTGCAGGAAACAACCAGCATCAAGTTGGGACCGCAGGATTTCCTGATCGCAACGCTCGAACAGATGGCTGACAAGATTGCTCAGTCGCATGTCTTCCAGAACGAATCGTCGGATTCGGAAACGAAGCCAGATACAAGTTCTGGATCTCAAACCGTGTCGATGCCAGAAAAGGCTGCTGTCGCGCCGCAGGCGTCGGCGTCAGATGCTGACACGCAAGGCGTCTTCAAAACACTCACGGGATTTTGGAACTGATCGGCTGACGAGACCACTGAAATCTGAGCACAACACTCTCCTTTGCAGAAAATGAAACAGTACTTTGGACATCCCGAATCGCCGCTTTTCGCGGTCCATCATCCTCCGCGAGGGAAATCTTCGTGCGATGATCGGGCGGTGTTGATCTGCCCGCCCATCGGCCAGGAGTACATTCGGACGCATTGGTGTTTGAGGTTGATTGCGAATCAAGTCGCACGCGGAGGGGCTCATGTCATGCGTCTGGACTATCACGGAATCGGTGACTCGTCCGGGCGAATGGAGCAGGTCGATTCTCTGGCAGTCTGGCGAAACAACATTTGCGGCGCGATTGACCATTTGAAATCGATCAGCAACGCAGAAACCGTGATGTTGCTTGGCCAACGATTTGGCGCGTCGCTGGCCAGCGAAGTGGCTCAACAGCGAACGGACGTCAATAGCGTCGTGCTGTGGGAACCCGTGTTCGATGGTGAAAATTACTTGAATCGGCTTCGCGCGATGCACGCGAGAATGCTGGATCTTTGGGTCTGCAAGATGTCAACGCAAGATGACCAGAAGGCCGAAGAGATACTGGGATCCATGTACTCGCGGGAGTTGCTGGATGAAATCGAGCAGCTTCGATTAGCCGTGGGGCAGATTCCTCAGCCCCAGTTGATCGTCCATTGCAACGATTCTGATCACCCCAGGCTTAATCATTCGGAACCGTCGCTGCAAAAGATCATTGTGGACGATCGCAAATCTTCATGGGACGATCTGCGCGAGTTGGAATCAGCGTATCTTCGGCCTCAGGTTTCACGTCGGATCGTGAAACTGATTCGTGAAATGTTTGATCGCCTGGAACGTTACGACGCGTTGACAACGGCCACGATGGAGGTCGAGCCATGAAGCAGCAGATTTGTAATTTTGGAAACGAAGGACATCTGTTCGGTATTTTGACAACGCCGGACGAGGACGTACGCATTCCCGACGCGCCGGTCGCGCTGATCTTGAACGCGGGGATCGTTCATCGAGTTGGTCCTTTTCGTTTGAATGTGGATATCTCGCGGCAACTGGCTGAGCAAGGTTTTTCAACGTTGCGGATGGATCTATCGGGTCTGGGGGACAGTGGGCCTCGGACGGGGAAACTGGAGCTTGAAAATCGAGCCGAGCTGGATGCCGCAGACGCCATGACGTTTCTGCAACAAGAAACGGGCGTTAACGAATTCGTGATCGTTGGTCTTTGCAGCGGCGCGTACAACGCTCATTGTGTCGCGGTGAAGGACGAACGCGTCGTTGGCGGCGTGTTCATGGACGGCATTGTGTTCCGCACAGTTGGCTATTTTTTACGACACCATCTTGCAAGAATTTTTCGACCTCGTTTCTGGCGAAACGCATTCAAGCGAAGATTCATTCGCCCAATCAATGCGGCGAACGAGGCCGATGGAAACGCGCTGGCCGAAAGTGAGTTCTTTGGCGACGACCTGAGCAAGGATAAAGTGATCCGTGATTTGATCGGGTTGATGGATCGAGGCGTCCAGATGCTGTTCTTGTATACCGACGGCTACGATGACATTTGTGGCCGGTCTCAGTTCCGCGAAATGTATGGGTTGCGTCCGGACGAGGGACAATTGCAGGTCGAGTACTATCCAAAGTCGGAACACACGTTTCGATTAACCGAGAACCGCCGCGCTGTGTGTGAGCGAGTTTCCAAATGGTTCCGAAGCCGGTTTGCAGTCTC
>CAYXWX010000028.1:20768-42907 GCA_964468915.1 uncultured Pirellulaceae bacterium | reverse complement strand
CTAGGGCGAGGGCATTGGCTCCGGAGGAGTCTTCGTCAGTAGCTCGGGGCGGGAGCCCCGAGTTCAGATCAACCTCGTTCGGTCGCCCCGGATGGGGCCGTCCTCTCGGATCTTTAAACCCACAAAATTTACGATAGGAGCTGGAAGCATGGTTCGTAGTAAAGCCTTCATGTTTCTGGGATAATCACAGACATGTAAGCGACTAAAGCCGCTACTACGAACGGCGCTGCCTGGAATGTGCGCGGTCACGGTTAAAAAAATTGCAACTTTTCCAAAAAAATACGTCATCCCAAACGCGCTTTCTCGTAGCGAGAGCTGAGCGCTCGGCGGTCATAGGATGAATGATGTGAAACCGACTTGATGATAATTTTGCAGAACCCTTACGACTGAATAAAACAACATGTCAATTGAACAGATTCAAGCCGCCATTCCTCATCGCGCTCCAATGTTGCTGGTGGATGAGATTATCTCGCTGGAAGAAAAATCAATCGTCTGTCGCAAGACGTTTCGGGCGGACGAGTACTTTTTCCAGGGGCATTATCCGGATCAGCCGTTGGTTCCCGGAGTGATTCTGTGCGAGTGCGTTGTGCAATCGGGGGCGGTGTTGCTGGCGGACATGATGAAGCAGGCGAACGCAGATGGCGTGCCTGTGCTGACTCGAATGTCGGACGTCAAGTTCAAGAATATGGTCAAACCGGGCGACTCGATTGAAATGCACGTGAAAGTGGACGACGTCGTTTCGACCGCTTATTATCTGACTGGACAGGCGAAAGTGAATGGGAAAACGGCTGCTCGTCTTTCGTTTACCTGCACCGTGGCGAATGCCTGATTCCATTGCTGATGTATGTCCACGTTGAAAGGACGACCGTTGGATTTTCTGCAACTGAGTGACAAAACAATCGTCGTTTTCGGCGTCGCTAATAAGAAAAGTGTTGCGTGGCATATCGGCAAGACGCTGGAAGAAGCCGGCGCGAAGGTTGTTTACGTAGTGCGAAGCGAACAGAGACTGGAGTCGCTGACTCGACTGATGAGTGATCGCGAAGTGTATGTTTGCGATGTTGAATTCGAAGATCAAATCGATGCGGTTCGTGATCAGATTGCGGCAAACCATCCCAAGATTGACGGGCTGGTGCACTCGATTGCCTTCGCGGCCTATGACGAATCCGGCATCAAACCGTTTCATGAAACGGGCAAGCAGCAATTCCTGCGAACGATTGATATCTCTTGCTATTCATTCGTCGCGATTTCCAACGCGTTCAAAGATCTGCTGGCGGACGATGCGTCGGTCATTACGATCTCCATTTCAACGACGACGATGGCCAGTGAGAACTACGGGTTCATGGCTCCCGTCAAAGCGGCCCTCGACAGCAGTCTTGCGTTTCTGACAAAAAGCTTCAGTAAATTCTCGAACGTGCGTTTTAACGCAGTTGCACCCGGATTGTTGAAAACCTCGGCCTCGGCTGGAATCCCGGGCTACGTCGATGCCTACCTGTTTGCCGAACAGGTGATCCCTCGCGGCAAAGCGGTTCAGACGCAGGAAGTTGCCGACGCTGCATGCTTTTTGCTCAGTCCACGTTCTTCCGGAATCACGGCTCAGCAATTGGTGATCGATGCCGGCATGGCGATCAACTATTTTGATAACACCATCATCAAAAAAGTGATGGATTCCGAATAGTTGCCCGGTATGCAGATCAATCATGAATGCATGATGCGAAGGCGTGCGTGGTGCCTCTGGGTGATTTGCATTTTGGATTTGAAACGTGACAATGGATTTCTTCAGAGTCAGCCCCGTAAAACATTGAGTGAAATGATGAATTTGAATCGATTTGGATACTGTTTGTTCGTTGCGACTGTTTTGTTTTCTTTTTCTGCCGTGGACGCTCAGAGCGGGTCGGCCAAGGAGAACGGATCCGCGACAAAAGGTTCCTCCACCCAGGCGGACGCGGGGCCTCAGGAAGTGAGTCTTGCGGGCGGTCAGCTGACGTTGAGTGCTCCCGGGGCGTGGGAAAAAGTTCAGCCTCGCAGTCGAATTCTTGAAGCGGAACTGAAAGTCGCTGCATCTGCCGAGGGAGAAAAGGATGGTCGCATCACCATCATGCGAGCAGGCGGTTCTATCCCGGCAAATATCGCTCGATGGGAGGGGCAGTTTGCGGGATCGGGTGGTGACGTCGAGGCTGCGACAGAAGTGGAAGAAGTCGCCGGCAAAAAAGTACACTTCGTGGACCTCACGGGCACGTTTCAGGATTCGATGGGCGGGGGCCCGTTCGCTGGCGGTAAGAAAGTCGCTCGCGAGAACTACCGCATGAGCGCCGCGATTGTTGAGACGGGCGATTTGGGGAACTACTTCTTCAAATTTATCGGCCCAAAGACAGTAGTCGACGCCGCCGCAGATTCATTCAAGGACATGATCCGCAGCATGAAGCTGGGCGAGTGAGCGTAGCGGTTTGAGAGAACCTTCAGCTGCGATACGTTTTCAACGCTGCGATCGTTGCTTCGATGTCGTCCGACAGCGGGGCCTCGATGCTCATTCGTTGCTTGGAGGCAGGATGGTCGAATTCGATGGATCGCGCGTGCAAAGCTTGACGGTCCAGTAAAACGGTTTCTTCGCTTGATTCCCGTGAAAAATCCTTAATCGATACCTGTGAACGGCCACTGTAAAGCTTGTCGCAAAGAACGGGGCAACCGACGTGAGCCATGTGGATGCGAATCTGATGCGTTCGTCCGGTTTTGGGTCTTACTCGGACCAAAGCGAATCCTTCGAAACGTTCGACCACTTCATAAAATGAAACGGCATTGCGAGACGACGAGTGATTTTCGCGAATCGCTTTTTTCTCGCGTTGGTAAGGATGGTCGCCAATCGGTTTGTCGATCTGGTCTCGGTCTCGATCGGGTGCGGGCGTGACAATGGTCAGGTATTCTTTTTCGACGGTTCTGGCTTCAAACTGCTGCGACAATGCCGAGTGAGCCTGATCGGTCCGCGCGACAAGGATGACTCCGCTGGTGTCGCGATCCAGCCGATGGACAATGCCGGGGCGAGTGGGGCCGCCGATCGTGCTGAGCGTTTCAAAGTGATAAGCAAGCGCTGAAGTCAGGGTTCCCGCCCAGTGACCCTTGGCTGGGTGAACGACCATGTTGGCTGGCTTGTTGATTGCGACGAAATGCTCGTCTTCATACAAAATGTCCAGCGAGATCTTCTCCGGGATGGGCGATTCCGGTTCTTTTCTCGGTGGGCAGAATCGAACGACTTGTTCGGCTTTCAGACGTAGCGACGATTTGGCCTTCTGATCGTCAACCAGAACAGAACCGTCAGCAATCGCGCGTTGCAATTTCACTCGACTGAATCCACCGAAGTGTTTCACCAGAAAAGAATCCAGTCGCTGGCCCTGCTCCGAGGCATCGACCGTTGCTTGTTGCCAGACGGGGTCGGAAATGTCGCTGTCCTTCAGATTGAAACGGTCACAGGACCGGGAAAAGTTCGGGGGCTGAGGCTGGTAAAGATATCTGGGGTGAGATTTTTGGTTGCCACGAGCTGTTTAATGAGTGACGAAGGATCACGGGAAAACAGCGTCGCCTTTCGAGCCCAAGGTGACCCCAAGGTGACCGTTACCCAAGGTGACCGTTATAATTGCTTTTGATACCACAATTTTTACCCATTGAATGTCCTGCGTCCAGCGATTTGAGGAAGTTCTTGCTGGCAAGAGTACTTGATCACGGTTAAGCTGAGGATGTTGGCCGAGCGATTGGGGAGTTCGGTTCAGGTACCCGGGAGTCGTTCGTGTCGGAAACAAAAAAGCATGGTTACTGCGATACCTGCGCGGAGAATACCGTTTTCAGATTGGTATCGACTCGGCCGTGGAGGAGTCCCGGCTACTGGTTGACGACGAGTATCGGTCTTGGTCCATGGTATTGCGGGCAATGTCGAGTCCAGCGTTGGAAGGTTCATAAAACGTTGCATGCGTCAGCTGATGGCCAAAGCTCGAATGGAACTTCGGCATCCGTGGGGAATTTTATCCGAGGAGACGCGAATCTTGTCATGCAGAGTGCGCGGTCGAGTCGCTACTCGGAAAAGTTCCGAGCGGGTGTCGTAAGGCGAGTCCTGGACGGAAAGCAGACGCTCGGGCAGATCGCTCATGAATTGGATCTTCCTCAGGCGGATATCCTGATCTGGGTGGCTCAGCAGTTTGACCAAAAGCAGCACCAGATCGAACAGCTCAGCGAGACAGTCAAAACATTAAGGCAGTTTGTGCCTGATCAGGTTCGCATCGACGCCCTTAACGATAGATCAACGGAGGAGTTGAAACCACCGAATCCTCTGGGTTCTGGAGATGTGATTGAAGGACGTGTGAATTAGGTTAGCGTGGCAGTTCAGCCGGGCAACGGGATCAACGGGGTTGTATTTTCTTAGAAAATCGACAGTCACCTGGATCCGTTCTGAATCAATTTGAGATAACGATAGAACTTTTGCCGTTGATTAGTTAAGATCAGGGATTGGGAACAGGAAACTAAGGGCTTCCAATGAGTAAGCGATTGCAAAGCGGCTATTGCACATGGTGCGCTGAAAACACGGAACACGGCTACTACGCTGATTCAAGCTTGACGGCGATCTTCCATCAGTTGGTACGGTTGTTTGTCCGGTCCAGTGGTTACGGACCATGGTATTGCTCAGGCTGTCGCAGAGTGTCCACGATCCTTGTGCCGCCGATGGACGACCGCATGGAATCGACGATTGACGAAGCGATCATTCAACTGGGGGACAAGGTAAAACGTGTCGAATCCGTGGCAGCCCGAGCCGACATTCCCCAGGCTTCTGATTCCAAAAGACCACTTGTTCAAGCTCAGCGCCCATCGCCAGTAACGACTTCGAACCAGAATGCAGGTCGGTACTCCCAGAAGTATCGATTCGCCGTGGTCCGAAGGATTATTGAAGGCGAGGCATCGTTCAAACAGATTGGTGAGGAGTTGTCGATTCCAAAAAGAGAAATCTGGGGTTGGCTTGTCGAGCACTTTCACGAGAATCAGGAGCAAATTGCTCGGTTGAAATCGCACTTGAGAGAGCTTGAGGCGGCTTTGGAAGAGCCGCTTGAGAATTCACTAACAAACGGTGAATCGGAAGACCCCTTTGTTTCAGTTGATGGCGATTCTGCCTGGTCAACCGTCGTGGTAAATGCTGAGCAGATTGACAATGCCTGAAGATCGCGTCTCAGGTAAAGGTGACCCGCTGTTTCCGCCTGCTTCCGACATGGGTTGAAAGTGCATCCCGGTGTTTACCTGGGGAATCCACGGTCACAACTTAGGTGTAGAATTAAGAATGTGGGAACGGTTGATCACTGTTGGATTATGAACGACTCGAAACGTCTCTTGTTCGCACGCGTCGTTCGCAACCGATTCGGCAACACATGTTTTTAATTTGGTTTCGTTCCTGCTTTTGTTAAAATGGCGTCGCGCATGAGATTTATTGAACTGACAGGTCGGCAGCTTGAGGTTGTCATTAATGACGGAGAACTGCACACCGCAGATCTGGATGCTGCCGGCGTGGGGCCTGATTCGATCGTGCGTGTTAATCAGCAGGGCGACATCGAGGTTCGACGACCGAACAAATGGGCGGTGGTCGGCGGTCTGCTTGGGAATTTTGAAGAAAGAATCCGAGAAACCACAGGCTGCGACTGGGTTTGAAACTCGGGTGTAAACCTCATTCGTCCGAATTTCTCGTGCCAACGATGTGGCTATTCAGTCTCATTGTGTTCGAGGTTCAGCTCCAGCAGTTCCTCAATCCACAATCGGATGTCATGGTTATATTCCATAGACATGTCGTGCTTGATCAGCTGCCTGAGGATTGCGGCGGTCCCCTCGTCCTGCAGATTGGCAGCTTCCGCGGTCGAAAAACGGAACTCGGGGTCCGGAGCAATCAACCCTCGGCAGAACGACATCAGCAGGTCATTTCGAAGCACGTCTTCGGGCAGGATGTCGTCAAGGCGATCGACAAGGCTGCGTTTCCCGTTGATCAACGATTCCAAACTATCGTTATGCTTTGAAAGCGAGCGTCCGGACAAGAGTTCGATCACCACGTAACCCAAACTTGCCAGGTCGCTCTGTGCTGTGTTCGCACTTCCTTCCAACACTTCCGGGGCTGCGTAAGCAGGCGTGCATGAGCGACGGGGCGGAGGAAGTTCAACTTCAAAGGCGGTTCCGATATCGATCAATTTGGAGTGGCCACTGCTTTTCAGCATGATGTTACCCGGTTTCACATCTCCGTGAACGATTCCGTTCCGATGCATGGCCCCCAGTGCAGACAGGCACTCGCTGACGATAGCAATCGCCACACCTACCTTGAACCGTGGATGTTCGGGGCCCGCCGTCACGAGCGTTTCATTCGTGTGCTTCCAGCGCTTCTCACTGAAACGTTCTTTGATCACTCCAAGCATCCGTGGGGTCAGCAGTCGGCGAAGGTCAAAACCCTCAACCCATTCCATCACCATCATGCGGATGCTCTCCCGGTCCAGAAAATTCTCGACAACAAGAAGGTTTTCGTGTTGAATCCGCGCGACCTTCGCGGCGACCTTGGCTTGTCGCTGCATGTCCTCTTCGTAGTCTTCAATCGTCGCGTACCGCTCGGGCGAGAAGATCTTCAACGCAACTGGCAGCGTGAATCCATCAGCACCCCGTCGTTCGGTCAGGTAAACGATACCCTGGCCACCCGATCCAAGCTTCTCCTGAAGGCTCAGGTGCGTCGTCCAGCTTTGACGTTCACGCCGAATAACGGATTCGTAAACTTTCAGTAGTTCCAGACATTGCGCCGAACTTTCGAACTCCTCACGCGTGACGGTCGGCGAAAGGTCATCTTCACCTGAAGTTGTGAACAGCGGAATCGAGGTGCGTTCCGGTTTATTGCGGTCATTGATCATCGCTGAATCCATTCTGCATGATGATGACTTGGATCGAGTTGTCGAATAGAAGTTGAGATAAGGTCTTTCAAAGCGAGTTAGCACAGTCGGCTCTCACTGCCGAGCTGATTCCGGGACGTATTTCCAAGCTTGGCTGAATGCTCACGACGAAAAATACGTTCAAGCTGTTTGAAAACAAGCCCTAATTTGAGTCTAACACCAGGAACTGTCAACGCGGTGTTCTGGACGCGGGAATCCAAGTGTTTTTTCCACCAGATTCAGGGGGGACAGTCCATCACGAAACCGATTCAGGTTTTCACAGAAAAGATCGACGGTCACCGGGATGCGGCGTTGGGACTGAGCACCCACGTGGGGCGTGATAATCACATTTTCCATGTCCCAGAGGGGACTGTCAGCCTCAATCGGCTCAGGGTCAGCGACGTCGAGCCCAGCGGCTCCAAGGTGTTTGTTCTCAAGGTGGCGAATCAAGGCATCCTGCTGAACCACCGAACCTCTTCCAACATTCACGAAGTAAGTTCCAGGCTTACACCGGGCGAATTGCACATCGCCAAAGCTACGCTCGTTTGTTTCCGACAGCGGAAGCGTGACAATCACAACGTCTGCCTGAGGCAACATCTGATCGGCATGTTGATATGAGAAAATCTCGTCGATCAGTCCGCTTTCCACGTGGGCAGCACAAGCGTCGGGAAACCAATCCGAAGCCAAAATTCTGCCAACCATGGGACGTAGCACTTGAGCAATTCGCTGGCCATTTCCACCGAAACCGAGTATCGCAACGGTTTTTCCAAATAGATCATCGGTGGGGCGTCGGACGTATTCGCGGGCCTGCTGAGCACGAAAGAAAACGGGCAGACGCCGGATCAATCCAATCAGTAAAGCCACGGTGGTTTCAGCCACTTGATTGGCAAACAGAGCCGAGCAGCCGCTGACGACGATCGGTGATTCAATGACTGATGGCACGAGGCAATGGTCGAGCCCTGCCGCGGATGATTGAATCCATCGCAAGCGATTCTGGGAGACAACCTCTTCCCAATCAACCGGTGTCTTGGCATGCCCGCAGAATATGTCGGCATCGAAAATATCGCGACCAATTGTTTCCTGACTGGAAACGATGACGTGATAGTCGTCTCCAGAAACCTTGCGAATCTGATCGACGTGAGATTCCTGCAAAGGAAAACACAAAACGATGTTCTGCACTGGAATAGACCGAAAAAACTGTACGATGATTCAAGGAAAGTGATTCTCAAGCTGCATGAAGCGTCGAGCATACACCAACGATCGCCAGACCTGGTGACACAGCATGGCGGTCTTGATGGAGCCCGGATGGTAGCTGACAATCAGGCCAAAGGCAGCTGATCATATCTCAAAACATGATGCAAGGCGGCTTCGGCCGACTTCCGGCATGAATGAGTCTGACGCGCTGGCCAGCCGCCGGGCCAGGACGAATCGCTGTCTTTGTGCTTTCTACTTAAAATATGTTCGCCTTTCGTTGTCACGGATGAACCATGTCAATTCCGGAATTTCAGAATCCGTCTCTTTCTCTGGCAGATGCCCAGCATCGCGTTGACGACTGGATCAATGAGATTGGAGTGCGATATTTTTCCGAATTGACAAATCTCGCTCAGTTGGTCGAGGAGGTCGGGGAACTGTCCAGAATATTGTCGCGTACCTACGGCGAGCAAAGCTTCAAGTCGGGCGAGGAACCGTCGGACTTGAGCGACGAAATGGCCGATATTTTGTTTGTTTTAATTTGTCTGGCCAATCAGACGGGGGTGGATTTGGGTAACGCATTCGTACGAAATCTGAAAAAGAAGACCGATCGTGATCGAGACCGGCACCAGAACAACCCGAAACTCAGTTCGTGAATTCGTTGTGCTCAGGAAACTCCTCTGAGTGTGACCCTTAACGTATCAAGTGTGCCGGAATCTGTTCCGATCATTGGCGAAGGAACGGACCTCATGTTGTTCACGATCCTCTTCGGGAACTTTTTCGGTTGGACAACCGGGCTTCAGACGTGCATACTCTTCAGTTGCTCAAAGGCAAGCTTGGGCAGCTTGCCCCGACTCAAATGCCCGAACTATTTTGAAAGATTCGAGATAAGGAAATTCCATGAGTATCACCGTGATGCGAAAGGTCCAATTTTGCGCAGGGCACCGTTTGCTGGGGCATGAAGGGAAGTGTGCAAACTTTCATGGACACAACTATCTGGTTGAGTTCCACGTGACGGGTAATGAAATCGATGAACTTGGTCGAGTCGTGGATTTTTCAGTGATTAATAAACTGTTCAAAGGTTGGATTGATCAACATTGGGACCACGGGTTTATCGTCTGGGACAAAGATGAAAACGCGCTCAATGCGCTTGAGCAGCTTGAGCCCAACAAGATCTACCGGTTGCCATACAATCCGACGGCTGAAAACATGGCTCGTTACCTGTTGACTCGGATCGGTCCCGGTTTGATCGACTCGATCAGAGGTTACGACTTGCGCATGAGTAAAGTCGTTGTCTGGGAAACGGAAAACGCCTTTGCGGAGGTCACCGTTGACGCGAGTCGAAATCAGGCTGACGCTCGATTGAAGCAGGTTCAAAAAGCGATGCTGAACTGAGTCTGCTGAATTGACTCTGCTGAACTGAGTCTGTACTTCAGACGGGATTCACGCGTTGGGGACAACTGTAAATGTTGAAGCGGTTTCGTGTGGTGAATCCGATCAACGTCATGTTGAATTCACGTGCCAATTCAACCGCCAGGCTGGAAGGTGCTCCGACAGCGACCATGATTGGAATTCCTCCCAGCAATGCTTTTTGAACCAGTTCAAAGCTGGCTCGGCCGCTGACGGACAGAATTCGATCGTGAAGCGGGATGTTGCCAGCAATCAACTGGCTGCCAAGCAGTTTGTCGACGGCGTTGTGCCGTCCAACATCTTCGTGCACTTCGATCAGTTCTCCCGCGATATCGAATAATCCGGCTGCGTGCAGCCCACCGGTTTGATCGAACACATCCTGCTTTTCTCTTAACCGGTTGGGTAGCTCCGTGACCAGCGAAGCCGAAAGGCAACTCTGTTCAAATGAAGACGTCGAAAATGCCTTCATCCCCTGGGCTCGAATCGCATCCAGCGAGGCTTTGCCGCAAACGCCACAGCTGGACGTCGTGTAGAAGTGACGTTGCAATTGCGCCGTGTCAAACTGGACGTCAGACGAAAGATCGATCAGCAGTGTGTTTCCGCGTGCCGATCCGTCTGGGGGAGGGCCACAAAATTCGTGCGAGGTGACTTGGTGGGCGGCATCGATCAGCCCCTCGCTCAAGAGAAATCCTATCGCCAATTCGAGGTCGTGACCGGGGGTTCGCATTGTGATCGAAAGGCTGCGGCTTCTGCGGGCTTCTGGCTGACCAAAAGCGACGCGAATCTCCAGAGGCTCCTCCACCGCGACCACGTCCGAGGTTTTCAGTAATTCACCGCCCGTAAACCGAGTCAGTTCAATCTGCTGCTGAGAAATTACCTGAGACTCTGTCTTACCGTCTGATTGATCAAAGTGTGACATTTCGCTGGATCGTGAAAATAGGACGGCGATTACAGAGAACGTTTGCGTGGCACTACTGTGATTGTAGTCGTGTCGATAAAATTGAGCCATGAACAATGATCAAATCGCGAAATCGCTGGAACAGTTAGCCGACTTGTTGGAATTTACCGGCTCGAATCCTTTTCGTTTGCGTGCCTATCGCAACGGTGCTCGGGTGGTGCGGGATTTGCCGCAGTCGGTTGCTTCCTTGATTGAATCAGGGTCGGACCTGACGAAGCTGGATGGAATCGGCAAAGGAGTGGCCGAAAAGTGCCACGAACTGATCGATTCAGGCCGACTTTCTCAGATGGATGAAATTCTGGAAACGGTTCCCAAAACGGTTCTGGATCTGTTGAACGTCCCCGGTTTGGGCCCGAAGAAAGCAGCGACGCTTTACAACGAACTGAACATCGAAAACCTTGACATGCTCAAAGCGGCGTGCGAGGCGAATCAAGTTCAAACGCTTCCGAAATTCGGAGCGAAAACGGAGCAGGCAATCCTTGATGGGATCGCAATTGCAGCGGCATCCAACGAGAGAATCCTTTGGGCTTCCGCCGATAAGCTTGTCGCCAGGCTGCGAGAGCACATGGACGGTTGTCCGGTGGTCGAGCGATTGGAATTCGCAGGTAGTTACCGCCGAGGGAAAGAGACGGTGGGAGATCTGGACTTGCTGGTTGACTCGCAAGACGCTTCTGCGGTGATGGATCATTTTGGTGAGTTCTCCGAAATCAGCTCTGTCATCGCTCGTGGAGACACCAAGATGTCGGTGCGGTTGGAGAACGAGTTTCAGATCGACCTGAGAGTTGTGCCTGCCGATTCCTTCGGCGCTGCATTGCAGTATTTCACAGGGTCCAAAGACCACAACGTCCAGGTTCGCGGTCGGGCAAAAAAGATGGGGCTTCGGATCAATGAGTGGGGTGTGTTCAGAACGGAAGTGGATGGCAGGGCGATCGAGAACGCCGACGAACAGCCGGCGATTGCCGGAAAGACTGAACAGGATGTTTACGCTGCGCTAGGCATGCCCCTGTTTGAGCCGGAGCTGAGAGAAGCTCGCAACGAGTTCGAACAGGCTGAGTCAGGCTCGCTGCCCAAATTGATTGTCGGTGAAGACATGCAGGGAGATTTGCACATGCACACCGTCGCGACCGATGGCAAGAACACGATTGAAGAAATGGTTGTCGGCGCGAAAGAGAGAGGCTTGAATTACATCGCGATTACCGACCATAGCAAGCGAGTGACCATGGCCAATGGCCTTGATAGGGATCGTTTGTTGGATCAATGGAAATCGATCGACGCGTTCAACAAGGCAGCGGACGACGACTTCCTGGTCTTGAAGGGAATCGAGTGCGACATTCTCGAAAACGGTGACATGGATTTGCCCGATGATGTTCTGGCGAAAGCGGATTGGGTCGTTGCCAGTGTGCACTATGGTCAGAAACAGCCTCGGGACCAGATCACAGATCGAATCATTGGCGCGATCGAAAATCCGCATGTTTCGATGATCGCGCATCCGACCGGACGGCTGATCAACAAACGAAAACCGTATGAAGTTGACATGGATGCCGTGTTTCAGGCCGCCGCAGAGCACGGCAAATTGCTTGAACTGAACTCGAACCCTCGTCGGTTGGATCTGCACGATGCCCATTTAATGGCGGCAAAGAAACTGGGAATCCCGATCGTGATCAACACCGATGCGCACCGGATCGCCGGGCTGGACGACATTCGGTTTGGAATCAAACAAGCCCGGCGCGGTGGTTTGTGTGCTGATGATGTCGCCAACACCCGGTCATGGAAGGCGATGAAATCGTTAATCGGACGTTAGAGCGCGTTTCGTTTAAGTCTAGCGGCTTTTCGATACTTTTCCCTCGGTTTTGTCAACGCCGCAGACGCTACAGTTAAGTGCAACATGCACTAGCAATAGAATCGCGTTATCGTTTCGTCACGTGTTGTGGTTTGAATGCATCAAGTTGCAGGCCGGCAACATTTTCGTACGTCTGTGTTGCCAAAATCAAACGTTGGTTTGGCAACAAGGTCTGAAAAGTCGGCATTTGACGGGTTCCAGTGAATTGGCACGGCCGTTGCGATGGCTCGGAGTCATCGAGTTCACCTCCGACGAACTCAGACTTTCTTGTTCCGCCCGTGATCAGACGGGCTTAACCCTCGAGAGACGCCATGCTTGTTTACGAAACGCTTTCGACCGAAAAGTACTGGGAAGAATCTGCAAAAGCTGAAATCGCTTCCTATCGACGCCAAAAGAATCGTGACGCGATTCGCAGTCTGTTTCAGTTCCTGTTTGCCGTCGGGATGATCTTCTTCGTACTTTTTGCAGTGCAAACGATGCCGATGTGGCTGCCAACGGTCAACGAGTACGTGACTCACGACCTCGAGCGGATCAATAGCTTCATGCAAACTCAGTCCGCCGCAACCACAACCACATCGGCTGCGACCGGCAGCTGAAACTTCGAACCATCGCAAAACTGAAACACCCCTCACTCACCAAACCGACAAGAAGGGTGTTTTGCATTCTGCAGTGGTTGCACGTAGAGACGAACTACGCGTGACCTTCTGCCTCGTGCGCTCGTTGGGCCAACAGCTTTCGCTGATACCGAGTCTGGATCACGTCCACTGCGACCATAATTGCAATAACGAAATAGAACGTCGACTTGGCCATCGGAACGACGGGACGGCCACACAGATGAAGATGAGCCAGATGACCTCCTTCGGATACCAACATCACTCCAACAATCAGCAGGATGAACAGTCCAAGGACCTCGTACATTCGATTCTTCTTCAAGAATTCAGAAACGGTGTCTGCCAGCAAGATCATCAGAACACCGCTGGAAATGATCGCCAGAGACATCACCCAAACATTGTGCGTCAGGGCGATTGCACTGAGGATGCTGTCGAATGAAAACACAAGATTCATCAGCACAATCCAAAAGATTGTCGTGGCAACACCTCGTTGACGACCCTTATCGTGATGCCCTTCCAGATCATGCACTGCCAGCAGGTGAGTGATTTCCTTGAACGCTGTGTAAATAATAAAAATGCCTCCCAGCAGCGTGATCAGACTGTGGACATTGAAAGAACAGGCAATGTAGCCACCATCCTTATTGGGCGTCCGAAGAATATGGTGACTGGCGCTTGATTCATCTTCATGTTCGGTATCAGGGTTACCGTGGTCAGACAGGGCAACCGTATTTTCGTCCCCGGAATGATCGTGGTCATGATGCTCGACCTGGGCCGCGACGGGTTCCAGGCCGTACTCAAAAAATGGAGTTTGCAACTTTCCGATGGCGATCAGCAGCACAAACAGCAGGACAATCCTCAAGATGATTGCCAGGCCGATTCCCGTCTTCCGGACAAATGACTGCTTGTCCTCGCGGACTCGTTTCGATTCGAGTGAGATGTAAAGCAGGTTATCGAAGCCAAGCACCGCTTGCAGCAGAACCAGCATTCCCAGTGTGAAAAGGCCTTCCAGCGTAAACGGCGCACTAAAATCAATTCCCATCCTCAATTCACTCCAGCAGACCATTCAATTTCAGTTCGCCGCGGATGAAATCGCCGCGAGTTTTTCATAAAACAATTGCGATAGCTTAAGAATTTCCCTCCAAATTGAATACCCGAGTTAACGATTACGCGGGTTGTGCGAAACATGGAAGTTCTTCATGAATAACGGAACCTTAATCACTCGGTTTCGTGTTCTTTGAACGCGTTTTGCTGATCTGGTAATCGTGTTGATCGAATAAAATGAAACCTCGAAAATTGACCTGTCTCCTCCTCAGCATGGACGAATCCCATGAGCATTCGCAGAGCCGTCGTGACGGCTGCCGCACCCGACCAGAAGTCGTTACCGCTTCAGAACCTTGTCGATCAGCAAGGTGAGCCGAAAACGGCGTTGCAACTGATCGCCGATGAAGCAGTCGGTGCCGGCGTTGAGGAAATATGTGTGGTGGTGTGTCCTGGTGAAGCTGCCAACTACGAAAAAGCAGCCGGCGAACATGCCAATCGATTGACGTTTATCGAGCAAGATAATCCTCGTGGCTACGGCGATGCATTGTATCGAGCAAGGGATTTTGTGGGCGACAATTCGTTTCTGCACCTCGTGAGTGATCATGTGTATATCAGTCAACGGGACGAAGGTTGTGCTGAGCAATTGGTGAATGTCGCAAACGCGGAGTCTTGTGCGGTGTCGGGGGTTCAGGCGACGCGAGAAAATTTGCTTCCCTATTTTGGAGCGATTGGTGGGCGTTTGACGGGGCAGCGGAGCGGCCTGTACGAGGTCTCGAAAGTTCTCGAGAAACCGACGCCGACTTTGGCTGAGCAGGAATTGAATGTCGCAGGTCTGCGGGCCAGTCATTATCTGTGCCTGTCAGGGATGCACGTGCTGACTCCGTCGGTCATGGAGTTATTGGGAAAGATGATTCAAAACCTTGGGCCAGGCGAGACGATCCAGTTGTCTTCTGCTCTGGACGAATTGGCCAAACGTGAAAAATACCTCGCGATGGAGATCAAAGGTCGCCGCTACAATATTGGCGTGAAGTACGGATTGTTGAAGTCTCAAATGGCTTTGGCACTTTCGGGCAAAGATCGTGATGAAGTTCTCACAGAGATGCTTGATCTTGTTGCGGCTCAACCGGAATCGAATGCTCCGGTCGGCAATGGAAGGTAGGGCATCATCGTGAATACGACTCAGACCATTGAAAATCCGCTGATCCAGACGATCGTCTCAGAAGATGATCCGACAAGAAATCGATCTTTGGATGAACTGTGCGAAAATGCAAATCAGCAGACGTTGCTCAGCCACGCGAGGGATCTGGATGGGTTCTGGCGAACGGAAGATAACCTCTATCATCGCGTGCGATGCCTGTTTTTTCTGGCAGGAATCTACCGTCATCATCTGCCATCGTCCCTGATCAATGATGCCCCGGGCCTCATCCCGTTCGACAGCTATCGCCACTTGCTGGATCGTCGGTTTATCGAGGCGATCAATTCTCTGCTTGAGGAGCAGTCAGACAAGGGTCCCAGCGACGGGCTTGCAAGCGCGTTGGCACACGCGTACCACCAGCTGGCTTTTCAAACACTTGCCGATCAGGTCCGTAAAAGTGTTCGAACCGTTCGCGGTAACCAGTGGATGTTCCGCACGGGCCATCCTGCGGACCACCCGCTCAGACTGCGTCAGGAGCTGCTGAATCAGAAGGACGACAGCCCGCTTTTTCCCATCCTGTCCGAAACCACGGCGGTTCGGATGGACTTTTCTCATAGCGGTTGGAGCGACATCTTTTTTCTGGGTATGGACTATCCGGCTGGTGCCCGAGTGATCAATGCGTCAATCAATCTTGGTGTGACGGGGCGTGATGATCAACCTCAACCGCCCATCGAATGCTACCTGCGTGTCATTGACAAGCCGGTGTTGCGTCTGGTCAGCCTCGATTTGAAAGCGTCTGCCGACGTGACATCGATCGAAGAGGTTTTCGATTTTGCTCGCGACTATCTGGGGCTGCTGAAAGCTGCCGTGATCGCAGCGGGCATCGTTCCGCCGGGGATCGAGGGTTGCGGTCAGTCGATGGAGAGTTTGCTCGAACGAGTGATTGGTCGACCGGGTTTGGGGCTGGAGATTGTCAGCAAGGTAAACGACATTCCCAAAGGTTCGCGACTGGCCGTTTCCACGAACCTGTTGGGTTCACTAATCTCGATGTGCATGCGTGCCACCGGGCAGGTCTCGTCGCTGGATGGTCGGCTGAACGAAGCGGAACGCCGTGTGATTGCGGCTCGAGCGATTCTGGGCGAGTGGATTGGCGGTTCGGGCGGAGGCTGGCAGGATTCAGGAGGCGTCTGGCCGGGGATCAAGTTGATTGAAGGGGCAACGGCCACCGAGGACGATCCGGAACATGGCATCAGTCGCGGACGCTTGCTGCCCCAGCATAAAGTGTTTTCGCTGGAGGAGATCTCAGCCGACACGCGGCAGAAGCTGCAGGATAGCTTGATCCTTGTTCATGGTGGAATGGCTCAGAATGTCGGTCCGATTCTGGAGATGGTAACCGAAAAGTATCTGCTTCGTTCGCCAGTCGAATGGGAAGCCAGACAGGAAGCGATTCAAATTCTCGATCAAATCGTCGTCGCACTGAACCGAGGCGACATCAAGGCGGTCGGACGTTTGACGCATCAGAACTTCTTCGGTCCGCTGCAGAAGATTATTCCGTGGTGTACCAACCTGTTCACAAACTCGTTAGCAACGCAGTGTGAGGAAAAATACGGCGAACAGTTCTGGGGTTTCTGGATGCTTGGCGGAATGGCCGGTGGCGGAATGGGATTCATATTTGAGCCGTCGGTCAAGAAAGAGGCTCAATCGTGGTTGCAGAAGGTGATGGTCGAGACCAAGCGTCAGATGGAAACGCGATTGCCCTTCGCGATGGACCCGGTTGTTTACGATTTTGAGATCAACGATCGCGGTAGCTGGGGAGCGTTTGATCATGACCATTCGATGCGAATGCCTGATGCCTATTACACGATGATGGTGCCAACATGGCTCAAGCAGCCGTCGCACGAACTATCGGTCGCGTCGCGTTTTGAACTTGAGCAGCTGGGAACCGATTACCGCAACAACGGTTCGTCAGGCACATTCCAGAAGCTGATTGAAAGTGTTCTGCCAGGCCGAAGGTCAACCCGCGAGAAAACGGAATCGCTTGATGCATTGCTCACCCGAATGGGCTTTGATCATGAGTTACATCATCAGATTCGTACCGATTTGAAGTCCGGACGTTATGGAATGGCTCAAAATCGTCTTCCCCTGACGACTTCGATTGCCGACGTGAAGCAGGATGATCTGACGGACGCTCGAATGGGATTGTCCGAATCGGCAAACGCAACTGGTGAAGCCGCGATCCGCGCCGGGAAGGTTGGCGTTGTGACCCTGGCTGCCGGCGTGGGAAGCCGTTGGACTCAGGGAGCCGGCGTCGTCAAAGGTTTGCACCCGTTCTGTCAGCTGTCGGGAAGCTATCGAAGTTTTATCGAGACTCACCTGGCAAAAAGCCGCAAAGTTGCGTCGACTTTCGGGGCTTCGATCCCTCACGTGATCACCACGGGTTACATGACACATCAACCGATCGCCGATCATCTGCAGCACGTTGGTAACTATGGTTACGCAGGTTCGGATATCGCTCTGTCACCAGGTCGGTACGTGGGATTGCGAATGATTCCAATGATCCGCGACCTGCAATTCGCGTGGGAGGAAATGCCTCAGCAGAAACTGGACGAACAACAGGAAAAAATGCGGGAGAGTCTTCGTTCGGCTTTGATCGGTTGGGCAACAGGTATGGGGGAAGGCGGTGACTATCGTGATAATCTTCCAATGCAATGCCTGCATCCGGTTGGTCACTGGTACGAGTTTCCCAACATGCTTCGAAATGGATTGTTGAAGCAACTATTGGACGATCGGCCGCAGCTTCAATACCTGATGCTGCACAACATTGACACGCTGGGAGCGAACATCGATGCGGGCTTGCTTGGACATCACATCCAAAGTGGAAAGTGTTTGAACTTCGAGGTTATCACTCGCCGGCTGGACGATCGAGGCGGCGGACTCGCGCGAGTCAATGGGCGCCCTCGGCTGCTGGAGGGACTTGCGATGCCGCGTGAGAAAGATGAGTTTGGCTTGTCCTATTACAACAGCATGACCACGTGGATTGATATCGATCAACTGTTGACAGTGTTCGGTTTGTCGCGTTCCGATCTCGCCGACGAACAGAAAGTCGAACAGGCCGTGCGCGACCTGAGTCAGCGGATGCCGACGTACATCACGATCAAGGACGTGAAAAAACGTTGGGGACACGGTCAGGAGGATGTGTTCCCGGTTTCTCAATTTGAAAAACTGTGGAGCGACATGTCCGCGCTGGACGACGTCAGCACTGGTTTCGTCGTGGTACCGATCTGGCGCGGTCAGCAACTGAAAGAACAAGCACAATTGGACGGCTGGCTCACTGACGGCTCCGCGGATTATGTCAATTCGTTGTGCGAATGGGGATAAGAAGTAGCGACGCTTGTGAATTACGCTTAATTGACGAAGCTTGAGTTTCACATCCAGCGCTTTGTTCCAATTGAAGATTAGGGTTGACCGACCGAATCATCATTCCGTGAGCCTCAAAAGCAAAAGACGAAACGAGATCCTCCGCAAGTAACAACCTTAAAAACGAGTTGGAACAAAGCACTAGCCCGGATATTTGGTAGGCCGGCAACAAGGTCTCGAAAACACTGCTGTAACTTTACAAATCGGAAAGCTGTCCAAAACAGTCTGTCGTTCTCGACGGCAACAAATTCGAGACCGAAGTTCCGGCAAGGCAATGGTTTGCGTGTTACGGCTTACATCCCTGATGAAATATATAGGCGCTGGTTTCGTGACAACGCGTTCGTCACGAAGCATTCGCTCTGGCCTTGGTAGCCCGTCTCCTTCTGGTTACCACGGTGGCGAGAGCGAAGCTGAGCACCACGGTTGAGGTTGGTTCTGGAATTGTAAAGACCTCAATTGAAACTGCATCGAGCCCGAAACCGCCAGGCCCGGTAAAGTTTTCAGGTATGACGTTTTGAAAAGAAAGCGTCAGGCTCGTTCCTGCGTTTGCAACCAGCAGGCTGGTCAGGTCAATTGTTTTTCGAGTCCAATCTTGTTCGAATACTCCACCAACTTCGAAAAATTCCTCGCTGAAGACGCTTTGGATTAAGGTTGTGCCCGGTTCGTCGAATATGCCCACCACAAATCGGCGCGGCAACGTGGGGGCATCGCCAAGGTTGTAGTCAATGTTATAAGTTTCGTCCCATGCGAGTACCGCCGAAGTGACGGATTCCGGAACGGTGAATCGTTGGCTTAATCCGAATATGATTGGCCCTGCACCATCAAAGCTGTTGTAAGCGGCGAAGTTCCCTTCGTTGGGAGCACCGGGAGCCGTACCCGAATACCGAGGCTGACAGTTCGTTGCAGAAACTCCTCCGAATGAGCTCGCATTCCAATTGGTCTGACAACCTTGAGCGTTTTCACCAGAGATCGTCCAGTTGGACAAATCCCCCGTTTCAAAATCACCGTTGGAAATCAGTTCGACTATTTCATCCTGTGCCGCGGCTCGATCCATCCCTGACCCGGGGAATGTGATTGAAGCCAAAGCGATCAGTAGCCAATCACGAGTGTTTTTCATCTCTTTAATCTCCAGTCCAGGGGCTTGAAGTTGACAAGGCAACTTAACAAGTTACTGCTATCTGTCAAATTGGATGAAAAATTCCGGTGCGAGTCTGCTCGCTGCGTGTTTTCTGTCAGGAACGATTTCACGATATTGCGATGGTTCTTCGTCAGTTTCAGAAAGTGGTGGCAAAAGGTTGTCGTCTGTATTGCAACCGTCAAAGAGATTAAATTATCGCGATGAAATCTCTTCGTTCATGTCATTGTTGTGGGCTGATTCAGCATGTCCCAGTGCTTGCTGCCGACGAGGTCGCGTCGTGCGCTCGTTGTCGCAGCGTGTTTGTGGGTGATCGTGATCGGGCCAAATCAGCCAGTCGGACGGCGGCTGCGGCTTTGGGTGCCTTTGTGCTTTTCTGGCCGGCGGTTCTGCTGCCAATTCTGCGAATCGAACAGCTGGGGCATTCGCATCAGTCCAGCATTCTTTCGGGGACGATCGAGTTATTTCAGCATGGTTCATGGCTGGTGGGCGGAATTGTTTTTCTGTTTTCGATCTTGTTTCCATTAACGAAGATTGTTTTGCTGCTTGAATTGAGCTGCTTCGAGCTTTTACAACGGAAGCACAAATCGTTCACGTTGCGATTGATGGAGCAGCTTGGCAAATGGAGCATGATGGATGTGATGCTGTTGGCCTTTCTGGTGATGCTGGTCAAGCTGGGCGATATGGTCGAGTTTCATCTTGGGCCGGCGGTGATTGCGTTTGTTCTGTGTGTTGCCATGAGCATGCTTGCTTCGATTTCATTTGATCCACACTTAATCTGGGATGGCGATGACGACATCGACCGACAAGTCTGACGAAAGGTCGGACGCAGTTGATACGATTCCAACGGCGATTGTTTCGCAACGACGGAGCCTGGTGCAATCGAAATTCTGGATACTGACCTTCCTTGCACTGTTGCTGGCGATTGGACTGGCGTGGTCATCCATGCCGGAACGTGGCACGCGAATCTCGATCCATTTTCCTGACGGTCACGGGCTTCACCCGGGGGACCCGGTTCGGTATCGCGGCATCAATGTCGGAACCGTTCGCGAAATCCGGCTGAGCGATCGCGATGGTGTCGATGTGCAGGCTGAAATGGATTCGTCGGCTGATCAATTACTCAAAGAAAAGAGCAGGTTCTGGATTGTGCGTCCTCAGTTGGCTCTGACAGGCGTTTCAGGGCTTGAGACAGCCGTCGGCCCGAAGTACGTCGCGGTAGAACCGGGCGAGTCGTCCGAAAATGAAGTCCGGAGCCATGAGTTTGAAGGACTCAGTCAACCACCTGCCACGTTTGTAAATGGAGGAGGTGTTGAAATCGTTCTGCGGGGCGACAAACAGTTCAGCGTCCGGCCCGGTTCATCTGTTTCCTATCGTGGTTTCGAGGTTGGCAGAATTCTGGATGTCCAACTTTCGGATGACGCAAGATTTGTCGACCTGCGTGCGACGATCAAGCAACCTTACTTGAGACTTGTCAACTCAAAAACAAAGTTTTGGGCCAATAGCGGCGTCGATGTCGATTTCAGTTTGCGAGGCGGCCTCTCTTTGGATACCGAGTCGTTGGAAACCATCGCGCGAGGTGGTGTTTCGTTTGTGACGTTAGGCAACGATGGTGTTGAAGTCGTTGACGGCCAAGTGTTCGTTTTGCATGAGCAGATGGATGAAGAATGGTTGAACCAGGCGAATCGAGTTCGGTTACCGACGGTGGATCTTAAGGGGGCAGTTACCCTGGTGATCAAATCAACTCGATCCGGCTTGCTGGGTAAAAGGAATGTGACTCGCCTTGCTTCTGCAGTTCCGGTCCGAGTGAATGCTGGCCAAACCGGTATCCTGATTCCGACGAGTTTGCTTTCCGATTTTGTTCCAGACAAAAACACGGTTGAAAGTGTCACCATCGACGGATTTTCCAGCGACAGTTTTGATCAAGCTTTGCTCGAAAAAATGCAACGCTTGGCTGCGTCCGATTCCAACGAGCCTCGCACGAGTGAAATCGTCGTTGTTCCGCTTGATCAGGGGGCACAACTGCCGTGGCAAGCGCTCACTACACCAGGCGATGTCAGCGCCGTCGTTGCCGTTCGACGACCGGTTGGTGCTCGTGAGGGACTGTTTGTTCATCAGCCCATCAACGCGAGCCAGTTGACGGAGCTGTCAGATGGAACGCTGAGCGTCACCGGTTTCGAGGGTGACTACGAATTGTGGAATGGGAGCCCGATTCTCAGTACCGATTCCGGCGATGTCATCGGCTGTCTGGTTTACAGTGGTAGTCAGCTGCGAATCGTGCCAGCCAATAAACTGATAGACCGGCCGATTCGATGAACGACGCCTTTCATCAATGACGCCTTTATGAAGCTGCGCGATGTGCTCGGGTCTCCCGCTCCCCTACGTGCTGCGAGCGATTGCTCAAGACCCCCAGCACCGCTCTGACTGGGCTCACGCTGTGCGCGGGTCTCAAGACCCCGCACGAACGGTTGTTATGGGGCAACG
>CAYXWX010000028.1:0-20668 GCA_964468915.1 uncultured Pirellulaceae bacterium | reverse complement strand
GGGCAACGGTTGCTTCACTCACGCTGTGCGCGGGTCTCAAGACCCCGCACGAACGGTTGTTATGGGGCAACGGTTGCTTCACTCACGCTGTGCGCGGGTCTCAAGACCCCGCACGAACGATTGCTATGGGGCAACGGTTGCTTCACGCTTCCATTTACGAACGTTTGGTTGATCCGGCCCGGGGAAATCGTCTGGAATGGGAATGGTCACCTTACCTGTTGCGGCCCACTCGGTTCCTCGCAGGAATGTCGTTTGAAATCCGATGCATTCGAACGAGTAGTCGGCATGTCCGAGCGTCGAATGGAACACTCGGCCTTTCTCGTATTCGATCGCCATCAGCATCGGTTCATGCTTACCGCTTCCTTTGTGTTTGGGATCCGCATAGGCAGTCGCAAGGATCGTGACATTTTCTGCTGGTCCTCGCAGAGCATGATAGAGCTCGTCTTTCGAGTGCATGAACTCCGCGGGCAAGCCTTCGGTGATCGGATGAGTCGTGTTTCGGATGACAACGGAAAATTCTCGTTGAGGCCCATGACCTCCACCGGGACCTTTTGGATTGTCCCGAATTACTTTGCCCTGATCGTCGGTGTAAAGGTAATAGCCTTTATTCTGACGTCCATCCCAGCCACCGAGTCCCGTCATCAGGTTGTACGCTTCCCATTTTGGGAAACAGTTGTCGGCCGCATGGATCGAAACAAAGCCTCCACCATTCTTCATGTAGTCTTCGAAAGCGGCTTTGGTTGCTTCGGGCCATGGAGCCGCCTTCCATCCAAAATTTGAAATAACAACATCGTACTTCGAAAAATTGGGTGCAAAATCCGGATCGGTTTTCGATTGTTCCAGAATCTCATACGTCTTGCCGTCATTCAGAGGAAACTGTTCCGCGAGTTCACCTTTCCACGTATATTTTGTTCGTTCGATATCGACTGTGAATCGTCCGGAATCAAGCAGATAGTCGCGCATCATCAGCGTGGACTTTGGCCATGCGGTGTGATTGTTCTGCCCATCAATGATTAAGGCCTTGAGCTTCTGATCGCCATCAGTTTTCAGGCTGTCAGTAGAAGTTGATGAATCAACCGCGGTAGGATTCTGGCCGGGACAGCAGGAGGCCAGTAACAATGTGGTCGATAAAAATAAAGTGGCGGGAGAAAGTTTCATTGGGGGTAGTCTTTATGCTGGCGAATAGTCTTCATTTGAGAAAGTGTCCACGACAAACACACCGACCCATCGTAATCGATCACCGTGTGGCAAGACACCCATTTTGAACACTCAAGCCGCTTCGTTGTTGCGAGTGATTTGAGAAACGCGAGCAGCAGAATGCGAATCTGATGCCAATCGTAAGTGCTACGATTGAAAGAATCAGGTAGCGAGCCAATGAGTCGACTACTTTTGACTTTCCTGTTGCGGTAACATGGGAACGCTGTCTTTTTCTGTCGGACAAATAAACAGGGAATCAGAGAATGTCGAATTTGAAGTCAAGCCGGTTTTCGATCGCTTCGTTGGCCGTTATCAGTGGACTACTTGTGTGTGCGTCTTTGTTAGGAGTCTGGGTCGGATCTTCTCTTGCATCGAAGGAACCGTCACCATCGATCGACCTGGAACCTCTGAAGCTTCAAGCCGCCAGTGCGGCGCGAGGGAAGAGTATCTCGCTGGCAACTGGCTGGATCGAAAAGTCAGTCGAAGGGATTTACATTCTCGATCACATGACTGGCAATCTGGCGTGTTGGGTGCTGAGCCCGAGGACGGGGAAGATCAGCGGGATCTACACGGCCAACGTAAATGTCGGGCTTGAGACGGACCGCGCGGGTGAAAAAGACTACGTGATGACGACCGGGACCTTCGAGTTTTCCGGTGGAACGAGCGGTCAGCAGGTACCGGCCAGATCGGTCGTTTACGTTGCCGAAGGTAATTCAGGCAACGTGGCCGCGTTTGGTCTGACGTACGACAAGAATGCCATCCTGCGTGGCGGCGGAATGGACAACGGGACGCTCGAGCTGATTGGGAAAGCGCCGGCTCGCGGTGCAGGCGTGACACGAGACCAGTAGCTCGGAGAAACCGTCGCCAACGCCAGACGGTTTTGATAACTTTCCGTTTGCAACTTTCCGATTTGCAACTTTCCGATTTGCAAAAATAAGGCGGTGTTTTCGAGACCTTGTTGTCGGCCTGCGGAATATCCGAGCCAAACACGCTGCGTTGTCGTCCTGATCAAACGCGAGGGCGCAGTTCCGTCTTGATTCTTGATCATCCGAACAGTGTCACGGCGCAAGTAACGCGGCCTTTTCGGTGCCATCGAAAGTCATATTCCGACGAAAAGTCTTTTCGTTTCCGTCGACCATGAAGCGTGCTTCGTCGGGCGAGATGGAAATGACAGACCATGTTTGGCCGTCCAACTTGAAGGATTCACCTTCGGCCAGCTTGTGTTTTTCACCCTTGGTTCGGACTGTGATCCAGACCCGCCATGTTCCGGACTTGTCTTGCACGATGGCGGTGATTCGAGTTTCACGAGCGTGCTTGAAGACGGGCTTTGGCGGTTTCGGAGGTTTGGGTGGCGGCGGCTTGCGAACAACTTTGTCCTTGAAGCGAACGGTAAATTCTTTTTCACTTGACTTTGCGGGAAACCCGTCGTCTGCCACACGAACTTTGAACTTGTATTCGCCAGCCTTTTGCCCCGGAGCGGTCAGGAAAACCCGTCGATCGGTTGGTTTTTTCTGCTCCAACACCGTCGACTGAATCTGCGAATCGACCACGGTGAACGTCAGTATCTGATCTGAGTCGGGGTCCTTGCCACTGATTGGAATCCGGATGCTCTTTCCAGTAACGTACGACGAGGATTTGCTGACGGTTAGCGTCGGCGTATTGTTGGCGGGACCAAAAATGTTTCGCTTCAAGATGGCGTCTCGGTAGTCTTCAGCGGCTACCTCCAGTTCGCGAAACTGCGTGATGAAATCTCTTTCGGCATCGGCATCGATCAACGAAAGAACCTCAATCTCCGCGCTTAACGCGATTTCGCCCGTTCGAATGCCTGCGTTAACGCCGGATTTCCCCGCCGACTTGGGCACCAGCTTGATTGAATTGATTCGATGAAGTAGATCGACCTGATAAAACTGAGTCAGAAAATCGACTAATTGTTTGAGGTTGGTCGTCGCGAGCAAGGTGAACGTTTCCGTTTGTCCGATGACGTTCCCGTTGAACTTCAACCTTGCCGGAGATCGAGGCGTAATACTCCGATAGCTCATGCCCACTTCATTGCGAACCAGATTCTTCAGCCATTGCTGGTATTCGTTGCGAGCGTCTTCAAAGTTCGAAGGCAGGCTGACACCTCGGTAGTAAATTCGCCGTTGGTTTGCATTGAGCGCGTCGGTCAGCCGCTGCTGTTCAATTTTAATCTGGGAGCGTAAACCAGCCAGCTGTGCGTTGCGGGCCGATCGTTGTCCAAAAAACCAAAAAAGTCCCATCACAAGCAGCGCAAGAGGGATGAGCGAAACCACAAGGGTCGCCAGCACCTTTTCGCGTTGTGAGAGATTGTCAAACATTGTCAGTTGGTGAATCGTTGTCAAAAAAGAGCCGAAACGTGCGATTTATGTTTCGGCAGAACCGTGTCAATCAAGTGTGAATCGGGTGGAGGTTCGCCCTTGCGATTTGAGCCTAATGTTACCCCTGTTCACCCGCCAGTCGTCTGTTGCGCTGCCTCGTTGTTGTTGTTCTGTTGTCGTTGCAGATACTCGACCGCCCGTTGATTGATTTGTTCGACCAGCTCACTCATCTCAGGCAGGAACGAGGCACGTAAATCAAGGCCCAGCGGATATTCTTTGTCTGTCTCATCTTCGACAGAACGTTCGGGGTCCAGCTGGTATGGACGTCCCTTGAGTAAACGCAGCAGTTCGTTTTCTTTTTGCACGCTCGCAACGCGACTGGCAAGGTCCAATTGTGGTGCCTTCTGCCCTGCACTGGCGGTCAACGAGTCGAGAATCACATCGTCTGGCGTAAGCATACGCTCGCTGACCTGTTTCAACTCGTCCAGCCAGTTAACGTCGTTCAACTTCCACTGATCAATAATTCCCACTTCCCCCATAATCTGATCAACACTCGGCCTGCGCCCGTCGCCCTGATTGTTGGAGGTCATTCGAGCGAGCGTTTGATTCAGTTCATCGATCTGGTTCTGCTGGCTGCGAAGGCTGAACCAGCCGAACAGGAACAACAGGACAGAAGCGGCCAAAGCGAGGCCCGCAACCGTTACCCATCGACCACGCTCAGGTCGACGAACAATCACGCGTCGTGGAGACAGAAAATCGATTGCATGTTTCGTGCCCGCTTGCTGCCGCATCAGCGATCCAAGTAACGCCGAATAGTCAGTTGACGGATCGGGACGGTCAAAGTTTGCTGCCAACGGAACCATCGTGAACGCGTCGACAAAATCAACCGAAAACCCAAGCCCTTTGGTCAGGTCGCCCGCCAATGCCTTGAAACGTTTTTCGGGTCCGAGCACCGTCGCATGCTTGATTGGCGCATCCAAAGAGGGGCTGGCTGCTGCGAGCGTTCGACGTGATTCGCTGATTAACATGGAAGCCCGTTTTTCCGGAGTCGCATCCGCCGCATAACGAATGGATCGCGTCACCTTCAAGTTGCCATCTACAGCGATCGCAAGGTCCGCACGTTCATCACCAGAGCGAATCAACAGTTGCGAACGAGCGTTTTCATTTCGTGGATCGTTGATGAAAAGATCCAGAATCGCCAACGGTTGCAGCACGATATGCTTCAACGTCATGCCCGCCGCCTCGCAGATCGTCTGGAGCTTCTCGACCACGGTGGGCGAAACGGCGGCGGCCAGAACCCGATGCGGTCCTTCGGCAGGCTGAGCCAATCGAATGTAATCAAGCTTCCAATCGTCGGTCAGTGAGATGAATTCGTTGCGAGCCTGAAATCGCACGAGGTCGGCCAACTCTTCATCTGGGGCCGGTGGAACCGTAACCTCGCGAATCTCTGCCTGCCATCGGTTCAGCACGGCGACTGCTTCGGCTTTGCTGATTCCCTGCTCACGAAGCAGAGCCTTGAGCTTCCGTCCGACCGATTCCAAATCGTCTTCGATGGGAACTTCAACCGTTCCCGTCACGCGAAACTGGCGATTGGGGTCTTGCCCGGTCACAACGCGAAGCGAGGAATCGTCGAATTCGAAAGCGATGAGCATCAGCGAAAGGGGAGGTTAAAAGAGTTAAAGTTTCACGGCGTGTTGGTTGAATCACAATCCGTTGCGTCACAGGATTTTGCACGCGTCATCATAATCCGCTGAGTCAGCGAGGGATCCTTCGTCGCTCACTTACGTATCGGGTTTTGATTTTTGCATCGACATTGTGTTCGCCAAGACCATCAACCGTCTGTCACGTTTCGCGTTGAGATATCCCAAACGCGTTCACAATTGTTCTCAACGAGCCAGACTTCTGCCTAACACGTCCACCGAATAGCCAGACGGCAGATGGCTTTTGTCTCTCCAGAATAGTAGTCGTGGTTGCGTCGCAATAGTATCTATCACTGCTTCAGCACGCGAAGTTCCAATCCCATCTGGAAAAAAACCAATGATCTCAGCCCGAAACACCTCACCACCGGTACAAATGTACGGCAGAACAAGATTCATGGTGGTCTCGTCAACGATACCAATTAATGGCGCTCCTTCGGCCCAGATCCACGTTGGATGACCCCGAAGTAGATCTGTGGTGTCGGTTTCGTCAAATTCGTACTCGCGACGATCGATGATCAAGTCAATTTGTTCCTCGGACAGGAAAGGTATTGCGTTCAGTACGATTCTGGGAGCCTGCATGATATTAATCCGACCGGGGATCGAGGCACCGTCAAAATGAGTCAATTCGTTCATGGCTGCAGTCAGAGCAAGACCAAACACAGCAAGGTCCGGATTGGTTGTGTCGGTTGGATCCGGCAACGGAGAGCGAAGCAGCACATCATTGCCTTCCGAGTCGGTGCCTCGAGTGAGCGCACCAACCAGATCCATCACGTTGTTGAACTTGCGTTGGCTTGTTGCCGAGTCAAAATCGACAGGAATCTGATTGGCTAATCGGAAAGGTGCTTCGCTTGAGTTGACGCTTGGATCGTCAGGCGTGGATCTCCAATGAACGATGAAGTTGGCCCAGTTATCGTCGAAGCGGCTTCGTAGATCGTCATGAAGCTGTTCCAAATCGTCGTCATTGATGTTGATGCGTGGAAGTCGGTCCTCGTTCAGGTTGGATTCGTTGCTGTAAAGCGTGATGTAGTTCGCCCAGCCAAGTTTCATGTTCGCATCGACGGAAGAAACATTGTCAGCGGCAGCTTCCGAGTCATCCAAAATTCCATTTCGGTTGGTGTCCAGTCCGAACAACAATTCGGGTGTCACTCCGCGAACGAGTAACAGTTCATCCAGACTGTCCAGCGGGCCATTTTTCGCCTCGTAGGGTGGTGACTGAGACCGATAGTAACTGCTCTCCGCTCCGAATTCCCGGCTGTCATCATTCGAGTCCAGCCAATCCAGAATCGCATCGGCGATTTCATCTGTCATCTCGGGTAACGCTCCCAGGACATCCGTGCGAACCGAAATCCCAGGATTCTGCCGACCGAGACTCTCATCCCAGAACGGTAGCACGTTCAGATTCAGTTTGCTGCTTTCGTCGACTAAACCGTATCGAAAGCCTTCGGGATTGGCTTCATCGTCAAGATTCGAACTGATCACGGTGAACGAGCCCACGTTGGCGGGATCGTTGACTCCGGCAGCGACAGGGATCCCTTGGAACTGGTCCGAGTTATCCCAGAGACCTCCTTTTTCGCGAATGGATGCTTCATCACGAGCAAGATACCCGCGTGTGTAATCAACGCCCGAATCGACCAGATACTTCGATTGCAGTTGACGAGTGATCAAGCGTGAGGCTTGTTCCTCCGTCTGCATCAATGCGGTGAACGTGTAAGCTGACAACGCCATGATGACGACGGTGACCAGAACGATGATCAGCACCAGACCACTGCGACGTGTTGTGGATGGACGCGTTCGGGGCTCTGTGAAGCAATACAAGCACGATGCGCAAGCGAGTGAGTCTTGCGCACGGATTCCGTTCAATCGTCCTTGCGCCGTGCTTGTATTCTTGATCGTCATACAGAGCCTATTCATCTTCTTCCTCGTCAGGCAATGCCAGCGGAAGATGAACAACGCTGCGGTAGAACGTCGATTGAGATTGAGTCGGATCGTTGGCCAGCGTTGGGTCGGCGCGAGTCGGATCGAGCGTCAATTGAATCTCGACCGCCGTCGGCAGTCCGCCACGCTCGTCGAAATCCCAAGTGCTCCACCAGTCAGCTCCGTCGAAGTAGCGAAAGTTCAGCGCGGCAACTTCAGGAGCCAGAAGTCTTGAGACAGCGTCGGGTGAAGTCGTCAGGTTGTCCAGGCCGGCGTACGAGGCGACCGCGCGATCGACCTCGCGTCGAAACAATCCACCGGGTGCAATCGACGAGTTCGATTGATCGATTGGCTCGTTGGCAGCGACCGATTCACTGAAAAAATAACCGATGGACTTGATGTCGGAGGGCGTCGATTGAATCGACTCGCTGCCATTGGCCCCGAACGATCGATATTGATCCAGCCGTGGCAATCGACTGACATCGAACATGATCGAACGATCACTTCCTTTCAAAACAGGGCGAAATGAGACGTCTTCTTCCTGAATGATGTCAACGATGCCGTCCCCGTTGTTGTCACCCTCCACTGCCGCGCTGTTTGCATTGGGCGCGGGTGCTGCGGGTGGATTTACCGCAGTCGCATTTGCTGCGGCTTGACCTGCGACCAACGCCTGCTGAAACGCTTTTTGATTCGTGGCATTGATGTTTTCCAGCCCTGAGTAATCGGCAGCTCGGTAGAGAACGGCTGAACGAATGTCTCTTCCAATCGTGTTCAGTAGATTGCGAGCGATCTGCTTCTGTTCGATCTTTTTCTGCTGCGAGGCGATAGATACCAGATGCAACCTCATCCCCGCAGCGATCGCGGCGAAGATCACGACCGTCAAACCAAGGGCAAGCAGGACTTCCAGCAAGGTGTAACCATCTGTGTCGCAACGTTTGTGGTTATGAATTTCAAAAATTGTACTCATTCCGAATCCTCCGCATTTGGGTCGGAAATGAAACGAGTGATCGACATGGCAACGGGGATTTGATCGGTGTCGGCCGTTTGGACTGTCACCGTCGCAACGAGCAAATCCGGTTGGTCGCCATCGTCAATCTGAACGGAATAAACCCAGTTCGGTGCTTCCGGGATCATCGCACCGCCGACACTTTGTACGTCAAGAATCCCGGCCGCAAGCTCGGCCATTTTGGTGTCTGCAAGGATATTCGCTTCGTTACGTAACGTCGCCTGAGTCGCGCTGCGGTAGCCGAGGAAAAACAGCTGGCTAATGGCTGCCATCGAGATCCCAAGAATCGCGAGAGCAAGAATGACCTCCAGCAATGAGAGTCCACGACGCGGATGTTGAATGGTTCTCATTGCCTGACCTCATTGCGGCGTGATACCGAAGCGATTCCCGTCAGGCCTCGCAAGTTGACATCCATCAGTTGGCCGATCTCATTTTGAAGTGTCAGCTGCGCGTCTTGAGAGGTTCCATCAGGGTAAAAGAGGATGGTGGTCAGTTGATTAACGTTGGCCGTCTGTGTCATGGCGTCATTGGACCGTCCATCACTGACCGATTGTCCGCCAACAAACACGACGCGCCCAGGCAGCAGGTCATCGTCGTAGTCTGAGGTGATGCCCTGCTGTTGCTGTTCAATGCGTCGGTTGGCCTCTGATGTAATGGTTGAGATTTGATCCAGTGACGCAACGTCAATCCAACCGCTATTGGGCAGGTAGCCGACGGCGTGAATGTCACCGGTTCGAATCGCTCGGACCCGAGCCTGCCCCATCGCAACGCGGACTCGATCGGCCGCTTTCTGAAGCGACTGGACTGAGAACGAGCGCGTGACACTTGGCAGCGCAATCGCTGATACCGCGATCAGGATCCCGACGACCAGCATGATTTCCAAAAGCGTGAAACCGCGTTTTCTTGCAATCGCGAATTGATGCTTTTGAATGATTGGAACGGATCGGGGCTGAATCTTCACAACGGCTGTCTCAGGAAATCAGGCTCAAAAACGTCCTCAGGGTTTAACCACCCGCTTGAGGCACGTCGTCGTTCGTATTGCGCTGTCCGTCGGGTCCGTTGGACGTGATTCGAACCGTTTGAGCGACATTGTCCGGTGCGTAATTGTATGGACGCCCCCACGGATCGTTCGGCACCGGGTTGTCCAGGTAGGGGCCTCCCCATTGGGCCTGAGTCATGCCGCTGGGCAACACATGCAGGTCGTTCAGATTGCGCGGGAAACTTCCAACGCTCAACTTATACATCGTGCAAGCGTCTTTAAACGTTTCAACTTGAACCTGAGCCGCTTTCTGCAGGCTGCTCGATTGAAGGTTCAGAATGGCGAATGTGGAAAGAGAAGCCAGCACGACCAGAATGGCCATCACCAGCAAAAGTTCCAACAAGGTGAAACCACGTCTTTCAGTTTTTACAGTTGGTCGATGTTTGCGACAAGAATGCATCAAATAGTCTCCAGTGTCAGTTGCCCGCGAATCGAGGCTGTGGTTTGTCTTGATATTAATTGTTTATTCCGGGAATTTTGTGGCTTTGAAGATCCGAGACGACGGACCCATCGAGGTTGTGATTTTTTACAGACATGGTTCATAGTAAAGCCTTCCGGCTTTTGAAATTACCACAAACAAGCGACTAAAGCCGCTACTACGAACGGCGCTGCCCGAAATGTGAAAGGCCCCGGTTAAAAAACTCACAAACCTGTCCGGAGCGACCGGACGAGGTTTATCTCAACTCGGGGCTTCCGCTCCGAGCTGCCGGCGAAGACTCCTCCGGAGCCGATGTGATCGCCCCGGATGGGGCCGCCTTTGGTAGCTTGGGGCGACAGCCCTGAGAAAAATGAATCAAATCCCCAACGCCCCGGATGGGACCAGCGTTTGATCCGAACTTGTTCCATTCGTTTACCCATTTAATTCCATGAAGAGCCTTTCAGTTTAGTCCGCAGCCAGTGGATCAATTGTCTATTCGAGCAATACAGAACTTTATTGCAGCACATTTCCCATTTTCATGATCGGCAGCAACAGAGCGACGACCACGACCAGAATGATTCCAGCCATGATCATTAACATCAATGGCTCAATTAACTTAACAATCAGATCGAGCCGTCGGATCGTTTGTTTTTCCAGCCCGTCAGCGATGTTCACCAACACAGAATCGAGCGTGTTGGACTCTTCGGCAACGGTGATCATTTCTGTGACGTTCTGCGGGAAATGTCCCGATCTTTCCAACGGACGCGACAGCGATTCTCCCGACGTTATGTTCTCGGATGCTTTCGCAATCGCCGCCGATAACACTCGATTGCCCGTGGCGTCGCGGCTGATGTCCAGCGCTTTGAGAATGGGAACGCCGTTCTTCAGCAAGGTACCAAGCACTCGACAAAAACGAGCAACCGCCAGATCCAGAAAAATTTTTCCCATTCCGGGAACCTTGATTTTTAACTTGTCAGCGAACTCACGACCTTTGTCGGTGTTCAGTTGTGTCCGAATCACGAACCACGCGACGATCAACACGATCGCAAGCAACCAACCGAACTGGCGAAGGAACCCGGAAAACCATAACAGCCAGTCCGTGATGGCGGGCAGTTGCCCCATGTCACGCAACTGCTGAAAAAGTTCGCCAAACTTCGGGACAAAGAAGATCAGCAAACCAGCGACGACGATCGAACCGATCGCGGCCAGCACCGCAGGGTAGATCAAGGCACCGACGGTACGTGATTTCAGTTCCGACTGCTGCTCGGTAAACATGGCGACTCGCGTCAACGCGTCCTCAAGGAACCCTCCTTCTGCGCCGGCCCGAGACATGTTCACCGCCATTTCTGAAAAGATGCGGGGGTGACGAGCAAGGCCATCGGATAACGTTTCTCCGTCTTCGACTCGGCTGATGATGTCCGACAATGCTGCTTCGAACCTGGGCGACTTGGTCTGGTCTCGCAGAATCGTTAACGAGCGCAGCATCGGTACACCGTTGGTCATCAAGGACGCCAACTGCTCGTAGAAGACGGACAGTTGTTGATCGTTGATCGCTTTGCCGAACGAGACGCTGCCGCCCGATTTCTTTTGAGTGTCGACTTTGACAGGAAAAAGCGATTGCCCCGATAACGCATTGATGACGTCACGTTCCGAATTGGCAGACATCGATCCGGTGATCAGTTCACCGGAGAGTTTTCGAGCTGTGTACGTGAAGTCGGGCATCGATTCGGTTGCAGGCGACAGGTTTCGGGCTGCAGGTTCCAGTATGAGAGACGAAAACTATTTACGAGACTCGGTCGCCTTTGGTGATGCGGACAACCTCATCAATGGACGTCGCGCCAGCGAGCACTTTATCCCAGCCGTCATCACGAAGGGTCAACATGCCGCTGGCAACCGCCGCTTTTTTGATATCCCACGTGCTTGCCCGGTTGAGGGCCAATTCACGCAGTTCGTCGGTTGTTACCAACAGTTCGTAAATTCCCAGGCGTCCACTGTAACCGACGTCGCGACAGTGTCGGCAACCGACCGGTTTGTAAATCGTCTGATCGCCCAATTTCTCCCAGGGAAAGTCATCGGGGACATCATCTTTTTTCAGATTGAGCGGTTCACGACAATGAACGCACAACCGACGCACCAGCCGCTGAGCCATGATCGCTTCCACGGTGCTGGAAACCAGAAACGGTTCCACGCCCATGTCGCCCATGCGATTAAAGGCTCCCGCCGCGTCATTGGTGTGCAAGGTGCTGAAAACCAGGTGACCCGTCAATGACGCTTGAATCGCGTTCTCGGCGGTTTCGAGGTCTCGGATTTCTCCCACCAACACAACATCCGGATCATGACGCAGAATGCTCCGCAGCGACTGAGCGAACGTCAGCCCGATCTTGGGATGAACCTGAATCTGGTTGATCCCCGCCAATTGATACTCGACCGGGTCCTCTGTGGTGATGATCTTCACGTCGGGTTGATTGATCTCAATCAGCGAACTGTAAAGAGTGGTTGTTTTTCCTGAACCGGTTGGCCCGGTGACCAGAATGATTCCGTGTGGCAGCGAGATCAATTGCCGGAACGTCTTGTAGGTTGCTTCGCACATCCCCAGACTTTTCAGCTCGAACTTCATCGCGCTCTTGTCAAGGATTCTCATCACCAGGCTTTCGCCATGGATCATGGGAATCACCGAAACACGCACGTCGACTTCGCGTCCCTTTACTTTCAGTTTAATGCGTCCATCCTGAGGCAATCGCTTTTCCGCAATGTTCAATTTCGCCATGATCTTCAGGCGACTGATAATCGCGGCGCGAAAGTGAGTGATCTCCGGCGGCAGCGGTTGAGTGTGCAGGATGCCATCAATTCGGTAGCGAATCACCAGACCGTCTTGCTGCGATTCGATATGCACATCGCTGGTGCGGGTGTCGATCGCTTCGAGCAGAATTTCGTTCACCAACCGGACGACGCTGGCTTCCTGAGCCTGTTCGGATAGCTCACTGCCGTCGATTTCAAGTTCTTCCAGCAGCTCGACACCATCGGACAGCTTCTGCTCGATCAGCCCGTCGATGGTTTCGCCGCCAACGCCCAAATGAGTTTTGATCAGTTTGGCGATTTCACTTCGTTCGGCCAGCACAGGCTCAACCGCCAGCCCGGTTGCCGAACTGATCTCGTCCAGCGGATAAAAGTCAAGCGGATCGCTGGTGGCGACGACCAACGTGTCACCGTCGCGGCGAATGGGGAACAAGATCTGGCGATAGATGATTTTTTGGGGAAAGCCGTTCAGAAGTGACAGGTCGACTTCCGTATTCTGAAGATCAACGAAATCGACATGCAACTCTTCCGCGATAGCCTGATGGACGACTGCCGAGTCGACATGATTCATTTGAATCAATTGACCGACCAGATCACCTCCGGCTGCTCGCGCTTGGCCAAGTTGCGCTTCGTCAACGAGTCCTCGATTGAGAAGAAGCTGTCCTGTTTCCATGATCAAGTGTTGGTTGCCGAAAATTCAAGTACACAAGTTGATGCTTAGATCGATTTTTGTCAGCTATCGCTCAGGCGTCGTCTGCTGAAGCTCCACCGTTGTCTCCATCTCGACCTCTCAGTCCACTTCGGCCGCCGGGTCCACCCTGGCCGCCTCGTCGCCCCCCTGCACCTCCTTCTCCGCCTCTGCCACCGCGGCCGCGATCACCGCCTCGTCCACGTCCCCAGTCGCCCCAGCCGCGCTGTTGACGTTCGTCGAATGTGAAAGCGTCACCACTCAACGATTTGAACTGTTCCTGCTGTTCGGGCGTCAACACCGACAGCAATTCGTCCTGCGCTTCAGCTCGAATCGCTGCGATCTTCTTTTGCATTGATTCGCGAATCTCTTCCGCCTTCGCTTTCATTGCCTCCAGTTGGGTTTCGGTGATATTCAGTTTCTCGGCAATCGCAGGACTGGCGATAAAGCGATCGGCTCCCCCCGCTCGTTGAGCCTGAGACTGAAATTTCAGCTGTTCCCAGCGAGTAACTTGATGCGGCAGCAGGATCTCGCTCGCCTCACCGGAGAACTTTTCGTTCAACGTCGTCATCTTCTCGCGGATCTCACCCATGATTTCTTCGCGACTGCCACGATCCATATCCCGGAATCGACTTCGCATGCTCATGAAAATTTCACGCATTTCTTCACGTTGACGAGATTGAAGATCTTTGATTTTCTCAATCTGATCGTCGACCAGATCCAACTCCTCCTGGACCTGTCTGCTGACCAACAGCTGCAGTCCCTGGTCGTTACCGCCGAGCCCTCGTACGCGTCCCTGAGCGTGCACTGACGCGACGCCCAGCATCAACAGCGCAACGGTCAAAGGTGCGATTGAGAACGGGGAAATCCTGGAAGCGGACATGTCAAACTCCATGCAGTGATCGAGTGGGCAATTGTTTGGCCATTTTTCGTATTCGTGGCCGTTTTGGCAGCTTCGAGCAGACCGATGGCTGCACCCTGAACTGACTTACACGCGAAAATGATCGCTCGAGGACACCGGCCGTGCAGTTTAACGTTGGAGGCCAACATCAGCCACGCATTAACGCTGCAAATCGTATACGCCCCGTTTTCTCAGCTGGGCCATATCCAGTTTTCGGGGCGACTTTGACGCATCCTTCATTTCCCCCAGATAATTCAACAGTTCATCGCCCGGATCGGCAACCGTGATCGTATCAGCGATGCTCGGATCTGACTTTGATCGAACCAGAATGATGACTTCCATGTCCGAATCTCCCACCTCATTCTGGCGGATGTTTTCACGTGCGCCGCGTCCAATTTGATGGCTGGCACGTGAGCCGGGCGGACGAACGCGAGGCGATCCGCTTACCAGTTGCTGGCGTGGAGTGATTCGAATTCGAGGCGTGTTTTGCCGCTGACTGGCAATCGCCGACGCAAAATCTCGTTGCGATTGATTGTCGTGATCATTCAGAGAAGCCCATCGGTCAGCTGCGGGAGACCTTGATGAATCGAGTTGTGCATTGGGCGTAAACAAGTCAGCGAGATTCGTCTGCGCGAACTGCCAATGGATGGTGTCCAGCCCCGAGTAGATTCCCTCGTCAACCTCGACGGCAGCAGCGTTGCAAACGCCAATCAGTTGCCCTTGTTCGTTAAACAGACCGCCGCCGCTGCGTCCATCGACAGGCCGGCCGTAAATGTCGTATTTGATCTCTCCGTCGTATGTGGCCCGATTTTTGATCGCCGTGTGTCGGATGGTTGGTCGTTGTCCATGATCGCAACCAATGCTGAAACTTCGGTCCCCGCGTGAGATGTTTGCGTCCACAGGTCCGACGGCAACCGGAGTCAAAGTTCCTCGCGTCTGGATCGCCACCAGTCCAATGTCATGAGCCTTGGCGTCGTAGTGAATCAGTTCGCCGGGAACCGACTCCGTTCGGGCCGAATCGAAACCGTATTCCGCCGTGATCACACCCGTGCCGTTTGCGTCCCGAAACACGTGGCCGCAAGTCAGTACCAGAGCTTCGCCAGGGCGAGCGTGAATGATCGTGCCCGTCGCGTAAGAAATTCCTTCCGGGTCCTCCACTTTCAACCGGACGGTTGCTGCCATCGCTCTGGCTTCGATTGCGTTGGTAGGCCTTGATGTTCCTTTTAGCATAGTCGGTGAACTGAAACCGCTTCCCGTTCGTTCACCCGTGTCGCTCACGACAACTTTCGTGCCTCTGGATGCGCGAGGGGAAATCGAGTTGGAAGGATCAGACGCACTGGGTTTCGAGTTTGAAGCTTGCCCTCGTGAAAGAGGCCCCTGGCCAACGGCGGCGAACCATTCTCGTAACGTTGGAAGATCAATTTGCCCCGCGTGACGGCCCGAGATCCGGTCACCGGTCACTAGAACGACGGTTGGCGTTCGGTCGACATGGAAACGGTTGGCCAACTGAGGCTGCTGGCTTACCTTGATCGTCGAAACCGGGAAGCCTTCGCGATGCAGTGCTTCAATCGCCGGCTCCACCTGGCGACACGGAGCACAGCCATCGTTGGTGAAAAAGTACAGATGGCTTCGGGCGGCAGCCTGAGCTGAAATTGATTGCTGAAGACTCAGCGTTATCAAAACAGTCGCTGCAAAGATAACGCTGACATTGATCACACGTTGACGCATCCTGATCCCTCCATGGATTGGACAACTTCTGGTTCAAGTGAACGAACTGATGACAATCACTGCTGGTTCCACGGCCGAGACTGTAAATCCTTCACAGTAGCTCGTAGCTGTGTACTATTTTCAAACTGACTGACCGCATCCGAACTCAAATTACTTCGAGCAACGGATGCTTTCCGACGGAATCAGGCGATTCACTTGATTTTGTTTGCACCTTTTGTGCCAAATCGTTCAAGGATTAGAATGCAGATGCCGAAAGGCGGGAACCTCAATCGACTTTTCTCTCGAATTCATCAAGGCAGCACTCAATGCTAGCGTCTCTCAGAGCTCCGGTTGGCACGTTCTTTCTCGCAGGACTCCTGCTGGCGACTTTTCTGCTGGCGACGTCGATGGCTGTTCCTGCCAGCGCGGAAAATTCGGTGCCGGATGCAACTCGGGAACGCCCCGCCAAAGTCAGTCGGCCGGCCGTGATTGAGATGTACGGTGAGATCGATGGCAAACTGACAACGTATTTCAAGTCGAGGTTTGAGCAAGCCAGATCTGCTGACGTCGATCTTTTGATTATCGATATCGACAGTCCGGGGGGGCTGAAAATCGAGAGTCTGGAAATGGCTCGAATGCTGAGGGATTGTGATTGGGCGTACACCGTTGCAGTCGTCGGTAACGAAGCCATCAGTGGTGCCGCCCTGATTTCTATTGGTTGCGATGCCATCTACATCGACCCGAATGCAAAGTTTGGCGACATCGGCGAAATCGCGTTTGACATGGAGCAATGGGCATGGAGGTTGATTGAACCCAAGATCGAGTCATATCTTTCGCGCGATGCCCGAGATCTGGCTGAGTCGAAAGGTCGGCCGGCCGATCTTGCCGAAGCGATGGTGGACAAGGAAGTGCTCGTCTATCGAAAGCCAAAAGAAGACGCCGCCGGTGAGTTTGAGTTCACGTCCGTGCGCACCGACGAGGAATTGAAACCGGAAGCACCTTGGGAACTGGTTCCCGAAACCGGGCCGGAACGATTTTTGACGCTCAGTGGTCAACGTGCAAAAGAACTGGGAATCGCTCAGGAATTTGCGTCATCGGTTGACGAGTTGTCGGAAGAATATCAGTACGATGCAGCGAACTTGCGACGCTTTCGTTACACGACAACCGATACCGTTGTCTATCGGCTGAACCAACCGGTCTTCACGGGCTTGTTGATCCTGATCGGACTGATTGCCTTGTATATTGAAGCCAGCGCGCCCGGGATTGGAATTGGTGGTCTGGTTGCCGGTTTGTGTGCCGTGTTGTTTTTCTGGAGTCGGTTTCTGACGGGAACATCAGGTTGGTTGGAGGTCATTTTATTTCTGGCAGGTTTGACCTTCATCGCATTGGAACTGTTCGTGATCCCCGGATTCGGGTTGCCAGGGTTATCTGGAATCGTGCTGCTGTTTGCCAGCGTTCTGTTGGCCAGTCAGAGTTTTGTGGTTCCTCAAACGGCGGTTCAGTGGAACACCTTCACATCGTCAGCGCTGGTGATGTTGATCAGCGGGCTCTTATTTCTGGTTGCGGCCGTATTTATTTCGCGACGTTTGGGAAGTTTGCCGTTCTTGAATCGCCTGGTGTTGGCAGGGCCACCGGAAACGGACGATGCTGATGAAGTTGCTGAAACGTTGACGGTCGCTCAGGAGCTGAATCTTTCCGTTGGTGACGTTGGCCGAGCGGAGTCGGTTCTGCGACCCGCTGGTCGCGCAGTTTTCAAGGACCGCAGCGTCAACGTGGTCAGCGACGGTTCGTATATCGAAGCTGACGAAAGCGTGAAGATCGTTCGAATCAGTGGCAACATTATTCAGGTGGCGAGCGACAACAACGATGGCTGACGACCATACAATGCCCCGAGACTTGAGAGGACTGGCAAGGATCTGCATTGGTCGCCACTTCGTTGCGGATTCCAACTCGCTCACTTGGCCCACTTAATTCCAGGATCGCCACCAGTAAACGGCATTCATGGAGGGGTTAGGTAACATCGTTTGGCTTGTCGCGGGCTTGAGCCGTCAATGTGAGAGCATAAACGGCGGCACAGTCGGCTAATTCACACCCAGAATCGCTTGATCTGCGAACGGTTTTATTATTGGCGGGATGTCTGCCCAAAATGGCCTTTCCAGAAACGGTAAATCAACTAAGATTACCCAACAAATTATTGACCGAAACGCGTTGTCTTGCGTTTCAAATCCACCGAATTCAAATTGCCTGCCAGCGGTTTGCATTGAAGTTCGACCGTAAGATAGTCGAACAGTGAATCGTCTCACTTTGTCAATTTGAAGATGTAGTCTTCCGGCGTTCATCGCTGAACGCTGTCGTTTTGTTTGAATCCGAGCTTCATGGATTTCCATGCTGTTCGCCGATGCTGATTATTTTGCATTGATGACAAAACGCCTTTTTGGATTGGCTTTTATAGATTGTTAAACCTGGGAATCGCTGTATCACGGTGCGTCGCCTGAATAGGGTGTTTCCCGACTATTGGAAGTTGTTGACGGTACTACGATGAACTTGAAAAAAGTGCGTAACATTGGAATTTCGGCTCATATTGACTCGGGTAAAACGACCCTCAGTGAGCGAATTCTGTTCTACGCTGGTCGTATCCACAAAATCGAAGAGGTTCGTGGCGGCGGAGACGGTGCAACCATGGACCACATGGAACTGGAAAAAGAGCGTGGTATCACGATCACCAGTGCTGCGACTCAGGTTCAGTGGGACGGCCACACCGTTAACTTGATCGATACGCCAGGCCACGTTGACTTCACCGTGGAAGTTGAACGTTCACTTCGAGTTCTCGATGGAGCCGTGCTGGTTTTGTGTGCCGTGGGTGGTGTGCAGGCTCAGTCGCTGACGGTGGATCGTCAGATGAAGCGATACAAGGTTCCTCGTCTTGCGTTCATCAATAAGATGGACCGCACTGGAGCCGACCCGTTCAGTGTGGTTGAGCAGATGCGTGAGAAGCTTGGCACAGACGCCGTGATGGTCCAGCTGCCAATCGGTGAAGGCGAAAGCTACGAAGGCGAAATCGACCTGATCGAAATGAAAGCCTATTACAACGATGGCGAAAAAGGTGAAACGATTCGCGTCGAGGACATTCCTGCAGACCAGGTTGATAAGGCAAACGAGTACCGCGCTGCGATGCTTGAATCGCTGTCGATGTACAACGATGAACTGATGGAAAAGCTGTTGTCTGAAGAGGAAATCGACAACGCTTTGATTTACAAGGTCATCAAGGAAGCCACTCAGGCAGTTGGTGAAACGTCGTTTACCCCTGTTTTCATGGGCACCGCGTTCAAAAACAAGGGTGTTCAGCCGTTGCTGGATGCGGTCGTTCGATACCTGCCGTCGCCCGATACTCGCGATATTGTCGCCAAGCAGTGGGACAATCCTGACGAGCCGTACGAGTTGACTCCAGACAAAAGTAAACCGTTTGTCGGCATGGCATTCAAGATCGTCGAAGACACCTTCGGCCAGCTGACCTACATGCGTATCTACCAGGGTACGGTGAAAAAAGGTGAAACGTATTTCAATCAGCGGACCGGAAAGAAGGATCGCTTCAGCCGTGTTCTGCGAATGCACTCCGACAAGCGAGAAGAATTGGACGAAGCCTACGCAGGTGATATTGTTGCCATCATGGGCATCGATTGTGCCTCTGGTGAAACGTACGCCTCCGAAGCAAAAATGTGCTCACTTGAAAACATGTTTGTTCCTGATCCTGTGATCAAGGTCGCCGTGAATCCGGTCGATCGCGGAAGTGGTGAAAAACTTGGTAAAGCGCTGCAGCGTTTCCGCAAGGAAGATCCAACGTTCAGTGTTTTCACCGATGAAGAAACCGCCGAAGTGATCATCGCGGGAATGGGTGAGTTGCATCTGGACGTTTATGTCGAACGAATCCGTCGTGAGTATGGAATCGAAGTGGAAGTGGGAGCACCAAAAGTCAGCTACCGCGAGACTCCGACCGTCGCGACCGATTTCGACTACAAGCACAAGAAGCAGTCGGGTGGTTCGGGACAATTCGGCCACATCAAGGGAAGCCTTGAGCCGATTGGTGAGTTGCCGGAAGACGATGAGAACCACGGCAAAGATTTTATCTTTGAAGATTCGATCGTCTCGGGTCGTATTCCCAAGCAGTACATTCCTGCCGTCGAAAAAGGTCTGGTTACCTCGATCGAAAAAGGAATCCTCGCCGAGTATCCGGTCGTCGGTCTGAAATGTCACTTGCAGGACGGTTCGTATCACGATGTTGACTCGTCGGAGATGGCATTCCAGGCAGCTGCCAAAGGTATGTTCCGCGAGTACATGACCAAGACCAAGCCGATTATCCTCGAGCCGGTCATGGCGGTTGAAATTGAAACTCCTGAGGCTTTTCAGGGTTCGGTTGTCGGTGACTTGAACGGTCGACGTGGAATCATGGAGTCTTCCGATATCAAGGCCGACGGCAGCGTCACCATTATCTGTGAAGTGCCATTGAGTGCGACGTTCGGTTATGCAACCGATCTGCGAAGTATGACTCAGGGACAGGGGACGTTCAGCATGGAACTGAAAGGTTACCGCCCGGTTCCTCGCAACGTGCAGGAAGAGATCATCGAAGAGCGTCGCAAGGCGAAAGAAGAGGCTCGCAAGTAAGCGAGCGTCTTCCAGACGGTTTCGCCTTTGGCGAGAGCTTATTGAAAAACTAAAAGCGGCTGGAGTGTTTTTGCTCTGGCCGCTTTTTGTTTGGCGTTTCGGTAAATTGCGTGACGATGTTTGCTGGCAGAATCGCTTCGCTTGAGAGAGGCGGGATGAAATGAGGGCCGCTATCGATCAACGGATAACGCCGATCGATACCTCGCCGTCAAAACCCGATTCCGGCAATCGGTGGGATGATTGAATTTGCCCTCGCGTCCCATGGCATGTTAAGCTGCAGAAGCTATTGTTTCGTATTTTACGACAC
>CAYXWX010000027.1:11043-42942 GCA_964468915.1 uncultured Pirellulaceae bacterium | reverse complement strand
CGGGGTCGGGAGACCCGCGCACAGCCTGCGTCGGGGGACCCGCGCACAGCCTGCTGCTGACGCACAACGTTTGCTTGAATCGCTGCTTGTTAATCTGCAAGGGGGGCGAGGCTGGTGGAACGACGAGACTTCTGGCGTGTTCGTTTCATGGAGGTTCTCGAAGGGTTGAGGTTTGAGGAGGAAAGAAATCGGTTCGTCGGATTGGTGCTTTTTGAACAAAGAACCAGTTCATAGATTTCGAGGGTAAGAACCGTTCCAGCCAAGTCAACCATTCAACTCCCCAGCTTCAAAGTTTGCGCTTTTTGCGCTTTCTGTGCGCATCGCGATATCGAAACCGTTCTCAGAAATCGGTTGCAGCAAACTGGTTCCCCGAAAAAAAAGCGTGTCGAACACTCTTTTGCAGGGAATGGTTGCGCCTGATGATTTTCTATTCGCTCAAGTTAAAAGGTATTCACGTTGGCTTGAATATTTTCGCGTGAACTTGAACTTTTTCGCATTATGAGGTGCTGTCAAGCCAACGCATTTTCAATTCACCGGAACCAATCTGCACTTTTCAGTTCAGCTGAACCAGTTGCTTGTAGTCGTGAGGAACATACAAACTGCCTTCGGTTATCCCTTGCGGCGAATGAGATTGCAGTTCTTGATTCAACTGAGTAGCCGATGAGGCGTCTTCAAAGAAATTCTGGTACGCGCGGATGATCGCGGCAACTTGTTCCGCCGAGTGATGCACGAACTCGATCCGGAAATCACGAATACCTGCTTCCAGCCACCTGGGAATCGAATTTGAATCCGTTTGTGCCTCAGCCCCAAACACCGTGTTGCGGCAACCGACGTCTGCCATCACCGGATGGGAACGTCCTTGGGAATCGCGAACAGAAATCTGATGGTGTTCGCACGGGTGACCACAGTTCGTATTGTCCGTTCCGTCGGAAAGAAACCGGCAGAAGACACAGTGTTCGGTGTGGAACACGGGAAGATGAGAGTAAATCACGGGTTCAAGGAACGAGCCGTGAATCTGAGCAGTCAAGTCAGTGATTTGCTGCGAGTTCAGGTCATAAGTTGGCGTGACGCGCTGCAAACCAAGATTCAGCAACTCGGTTACGCTGATTGCGTTGGCGGCGTTCAGGCTGAAGTCACCAATTAATTCGGGGGCAGCTTCAGCGGCTTCCGCATTGCGGATCAGGTCGAACAACAGCCCGCCTGATCGAACAACAATCGAGCACTCCAGCGACAGTAAAAATCGAATGACGTTCTGCTCGCTCGGTTTCAGGATTCGAGGACTGGCGACTCGCGGGGTTAAACCCGCTTCACGAATTCGATCCACCGACGGACGGAGGCCGTACAGTTCCAGATAGTCGAGCGTGACGCTGGCAGGCGGTTCATCGAGGGAGTCGATGATTGCGTCCAATTGTTCGGAACTTCGAACAAGCACATGCAGTCGCATCTGTGCATCAGTCGACGTTGCGGAATTCTTCGGCAAAGCGTGAACCGAATTTCGTCCTTGAATTGTTTCAAGAGCGGGCGTTGCCGCAATCGGCTGAATTTCACCCGCGAGATCAAAAAGTTCATCGACCAGTTGCCGCCGAGCCTGATTCAGAACACTGGTGGGAACGAACACGGCATCGGAAGTCAGCAGGTTGACGTTGCCCAAGTGAAATGGAGTTCCACCGAGTCGCCCCAGTTTCTCTGTCAGGAGCTCTTCGTCCAATGGGCGTTTGGACGCCGGCTCCAATGGATGCTCGCCAACAAATTTTGCGCTTAGTCCACTTTCGATTTGAGCCATGATTTCGATCGGCATGCCTCCCGTGGCGGTGACCTCGAAATCAATCGGACGAGTGAACAGCGGCACTTCGGTGGTCGTAATCGGCTTGAGCTTCTTGATCAACTTCGGATCGTGCGAGCGCCAGACCAAATCGCCGACTTGGATTCGCTCAAAATCAATCCGGCCATGTTCAAAAGCGAGCTTCACCAAATCGTCTGCGATCGGTTTGACCTCGTAAACGTGCCCTCCTTCTTCAGGTTCATCGGGACTGCGCCATGCGGCGGCGTCAAAGACCAGGCCATCTCCGGGAGCGACCTCGTGTTCGATTTGAACCGTGACCGACTTGCTGCCCACTTGGATGACCGAGCCAACCTTCACGCCGCGATGTCGAGGAGCTCGACCTTGTACAACCGTCTGGTGATTCGTGCCCGACATAAAGTGAGCGCCGAGGCCTCGCGAGTAGATCTGTTCCAGGTCCTGACGATCGGCGGCTTCCTGTTCGACGGGCAGGCCCAAACACGCCAGATCGATCGCTTCCCGATACGCTCGCGTGGTTGCCGCGACGTAATTGGCGTCCTTGTATCGTCCTTCGATCTTCAGACAGTGCACGCCGATATCGATCAGTTCCGGAATCTGTCCCAACGCGTAAAGATCGCCGGGTGAAAGCAAATATCGAGCGTCACCCAAGTCACGTGGCTGGCCGTCGACCATCAAATCGTAGGAAAGCCGACACGCCTGCGCACATTTGCCTCGGTTGGCGCTGCGGCCGCCCCACGCTTCGCTACTGAAACACTGACCCGAGTAGGAAACGCACAAGGCACCGTGGACGAAGGCCTCAAGTTCCACGTCGGTCGCCGATGCGATACGTCGAATGTCGGCCAGGCTCAATTCGCGGCCAAGAACGACTCGGCTGCAACCGAACGAAGCAGCCAGTTCGGCTCCCTGGGCACTGGTGATTGACATCTGAGTGCTGCCATGGAGTGTCAGACCGGGTGCAACTTGCCGGCACAATTTCGCCACGCCGATGTCCTGGACGATTACAGCGTCGACTCCTGCGGCAGCCATGGCGAGGATTGCGGTTTCGGCTTGAGCCAATTCGTGGTCGAAGACAAGCGTGTTGAACGCCACGAAGCCAAGCACTCCACGGGCGTGCAGCGTGGACATGACTTCCGGTAGGTCGTCCAGCGAGAAACCGACTTTGGCTCGAGCTGAAAAATGGTTCAGCCCAAAGTAAACCGCATCGGCCCCCGTTTCGATGGCCGCCTGAAGCTGGGGCCAATCGCCTGCGGGGCTCATCAATTCTGGTTTGCGAACAATCTGGGACATGGCTGCCTGGGTGGCTGTTAGAATCCTGCTCAACCCGCCAGCATAGCAGAACGGCGCACGAAAAAACCACGCTCAATCTGAACGTGGTTCTTCCGAGAGACAACATGATCTTTTTGCGACGTTTGCTGGTTTGTCGCACCGCGAATCAGCGGCGGCGACGCAGCAATCCGCACGTGCCAAGTGCCATCAAAGCGGACAGTGATCCAGGCTCTGGAATTGCCGCTGCACTGATGGTGATGGTTGCGATTCCGCTTGAGTACAAACTGGTATCGTTAAAGTTGAAGTTTGCGGGAACTCCGCCGGGACCCAACAAGTCAGGATTTGCAAAGTCGGCGAAGGGGTCGCCCAACGCGGACAGCGTCAGCACGCTACCATTCTCATCAGCTCCTTGATCGGGACCGGTCTGGCCGCCGCCAAGCCCGAAGAACGGCGCGCCATTGGCTGCCGAGGTCGCGAAGTCATTTTCTTCGGTGCCGGCGTCGTAAAGTCGTCGCTCGCCAGGTACACCCACTTGGACGGTGACGGGGCCACCACCAGCCAGAACGCTGCTGATGTCGATCCCGTCATTGTTACCCGCAAAATAGTCGTTGGAAATCAAGACCATCGACGCAAACGAAAAGAAGTCGTTGCTGCCGTCGGTCGCCAGATCAAAGTAACGAGATTCAGTTTCGCCAGGTTGGATTGGGCCGGGACCGGTGGGGGAAGCAATGGCGATGCCTCCTTCTGTATTCATGTCAACTCGACCGGCAACCGCGTTGAATTCGGCCGACAGCGTCCCGACCGCTCCGTCTTCGGCGATCGATTCCAGTCCAGCCGATGCCGCGCTTCCCACTTCGAACGTGTCAAAACTACCGTCGTGGAATCCTGCCCAGACAGGGGTCAGAACAACACCTCCCTGGGGCGAGTTGTTAGAGACTTCAACCTTGATCCGCTGTTGAGCGTCGGCTTGGCAAACGAAAAATGTGCTGGAAATCGCCCCGATCAGCGCGATGGTTTTACAATTAGACAAGATGTGTTTCATGATTGGCTTTCAAAAAAGTACTCGCGTTCAGAAGATGACCGTCGAAACGGCAGTCGAGGGAGCGTAGATGAGGCGAGTTCAGGCTTTTGTGAATCGGAATACCGAACCGGAAAGAACTGGTCTTCTGTTCAACCGAACGTGTTTCGTCATACAAATCCCGTTCCGATCTGTGAAGTGGCTCTCAAATTGGGCGGCGAACCGAGGTCGGTGGATTCACTGCTTGATCCCGTGGAATTCAAGCGGACTGCAAGCTTCAGCGACCATCTGCGAGGTTGGATTGGAGTGAAACGAATCGAAAAGCCAACGTGATAATCAGCTGAATCCGTCACAATCCCCACAACTGGCCTGACAGGATCACCACGCGACGAGTCGACTCCGATCCGTGCATCGATGCCCGCAGAGACCAGGGAAATGACCTAGCTTTCATTCCGAGGCGGCTTTTCCAACGATTTTGAGTAACCTGACCCTAGATGACCCCTTCGCCATCTCCATCCCCTGCTGATTCGTCAGCGATCATCGCGTCGTCAAGCGGAACCCGTTTGAATCCGCCTGGCGCGGGCGTGGAAACACAGGAATCTGATATCCACCATGAACTTGCGTCGGTGAAGGGCATGATGGTCGGTGCCGACGCTCTACATGAAGGGCATGATACCGCCGATTCGATCAGCATTGCTGAAGAGAACCAACGCCTGAAAACGGAGATTCAAAACCTGCAGCGCCAGTTGATGCTCCAATCTTCTTCAGACGTGCCTGCGACTTCCACGCAGATCCACGAGCAATCCAACTCGTTTGGTCTTGCTACGGATTTAAACCGTCAACTGATTGACTCGATCTTTAAACAGTCGTCCGACGCGATGATTCTGATCCGTGATCATCACTGCGTCGCGGCCAACGAGGTTGCCACAAGTCTGCTTGATTGTTCGGCAGAGACATTGCAAGGCCGGAGTTTCTACTGGTTGTTGATAGAAATATTCAACATCGACGACCAGGACTGGTACGAATCGATGTTGCAGCAACTGGCCAGTGAAGACGAGGTTGTCAGGGAGGTTTGTCGCGAAACACCGGCCGGTGAGTTGTGGATCGAGCTCAGATTTCGAACGCTCGAAAGTGAGGGCGAATCTGCCGTGCTGGTGAGTGGTCACGATATTTCGAGGCTGCGAAAATTTCAGAAAGAGCTGGTGCGAAGCCACGATTTCTTACATCACACCATCAACAGCGTCCAGCAACCGTTGTCGGTGAAATCCGCCGATCTTCGATACGTGTTGGCGAACGACGCATTCTGTGAATTGCTTGACATGCCATTTGACCAGATTCATGGTCGAACCTACAGCGAGCTGGTTAGCACCGAAGCAACATATTCGAAACAGTTGGACGAACAGATTCTGGAAACGGGGGAGGCCACCGTCAACGTTGAGTGGCTTCGTCGGTCCAACGGATCTGTGACAACACTGTCGACCTTTCGGTCGCGGTTCTATGATCCAGTGACTGGGGCTGCTTTTATCGTGACCGCATCGCGTGACGTTACTGTTGAGCTTGCCACCCAGCGGCGACTGCGTCTGCTGGCCAGTGTGTTTGAAAATGCTCATGAAAGCGTGGCGATTCTTGGCAAAGACGGAACGCTGCACGAAGCCAATCCGGAATTCATCGGAACGGTGGGCGTTCTTCGCAAACAGTTGATTGGCTGTAGCGTCGAAGAATTTGTTGACTGGGAAACGGCCGATTTTGCGGACATCGTCAGACTGGTCACGACGGGAACGCCATGGTCTGGCCATGTGAAGTTGTTAAAAGCCGACCATGATCCGGTTTCATGCTGGTTGTCTCTCAGCCCGTCACGCAGCCAGGGTGGCGAGATCACGAACATGATCGCGATGTTCTCCGACATTACGCAGATTGAGTCCACTCGTTGTGAACTTCATCGTCAGGCGTTGCACGACAATTTGACCAGCCTTCCCAATCGTCGTTTCTATCGCCAACGGATCAATGAGTTGATTGATTCAGACACCGAGAAGAAACTGAGGTTTGGCGTTTCGTTTCTGGACCTTGACGACTTCAAGCTTGTTAACGACTCGTTGGGTCACGATGCGGGAGATCAGCTGCTGATTGAAGTCAGCCAACGGATTCAATCGCAGTTAGGTGACGATTGCTTTATCGCTCGATTTGGCGGAGACGAGTTCGCTCTTTTGCTTCCCGAGGTGCCCGGGACAAAATCGCGTGCTCAGGAGTATTCAGCACTTGTGGTTAACGCGTTGTGCGAGCCGTTCCAACTGGGTGAACACGAGGTCAACGTCGGTGCAAGTGTTGGAACGACGCTTTACCCCGACGATGCGACGGATGTGGAATCACTGATGCGACAGGCCGACGTTGCCATGTATCGCGCCAAGGAAGAAGGAAAGAACAAAGTTCGATTGTTCTCACCGGAGTTGGTCGAGGTAATTGAACGTCGGCAGACGATGCTTTCAGATCTGCGTCGCGCTGTGGAACACAACGAGCTGCACGTCGTTTATCAACCCAAGCTGTCTCTGGAAACCGGCATGGTTGTCGGGTGCGAAGCGCTGTTGCGATGGCGAAAACCCGATGGCACAAGCGTGTCGCCCGACCAGTTCATCCCTCTTGCCGACGAATCGGGGTTGATCAACCGGCTGGGCGACCAGATGTTTGAATGCGTCTGTCAGCAAGCGAGACTTTGGAACGAGATGGGATTGCTGTGTGGTCCTGTCGCAGTCAACCTGACCGAGCGTCAGTTGCGAGAGCCAAGGTTGCTGGAACGATTCATTCATGCGATTGAACTGCATGAGTTGCAGCCCGAATGGTTGGAACTGGAGATTACCGAAAACGCAATCATGAAAGACCTGGATCGTGCCATCATTCTGATGAATCGCGTCCGAGAGTACGGAATTCGGATTGCGATCGACGATTTCGGAACCGGCTATTCTTCGCTGGGATACATCAAGGATTTCCCCGTCCAGTGCTTGAAGCTGGACAACCTGTTTGTCGATGGCTTGCCCGACGATCAGGATGCCGTCGCCGTGGCAAAAACCGTGTTGTCGCTGGCCGAAGGATTAGGCCTGGACGTGATCGCCGAGGGCGTCGAAACCGAGGCTCAACGGGACTTCCTGACCTCCATGGGGTGCGAAATGGCACAGGGTTATCTGATCAGTGCTCCAATGGAGGCTGAAGAGTATCAGCAATGGCTGATCGAATCGTTCGGCCAATTGGAAATGCGATAGCAGGTCGATTGCCACTGAACGCCGATGGCAACCGGGTTGAGCGTGGGAGGCAAAGGCTCCGTCCGCCCCCGAAAATTCACAATCGCATTGCATCCGCACGGCTCAGGCGAGTCTTTGCTCTCCCGAGTTCTGGCTTTCGCAAATCTGTCGCCAGCGTAAAACGGGATCTGTTTCGATAATCAGCGTGGCAGCGACAGGAACTCGATCTTTGTTGATGCGCCCACTGGAGAAAGATGACTGGGCGCGATCACACTGTCATCCGGATGCGAACCGGGAGCCACGATTCCGTAATCGTTCTCGTAGATGGCGTCTGGACCTACCGCGTGACCAGCAACAAATTGAACTCGCCCGTCTTCGAACAAGCAGTTTTGTCCACTTCGGCCATGGTTGGAGCTGCGACGCCCTGGCAAGGTGTTTGATGGAGCATCAGCCAACAAGACAACGTTAGTGCGACCGACATTCTGAGGTGCTCGATAAGCTCCATTTTCGTGATAACCCATCGAGTAACCGAAATCACCACCCATCGATTTTTGCAGGCTGATCAATTGCATTCCATCAGCCGCGTTCAACTGCTCAATCGTCGGGATGTGAACCGGTGATTCACTGGCAATACCTGCACAGGCCAATAACGAATCATCTTCCAGCAAGCCGTTTTCTTTAAGGATCGGGCCGTAGCAGCCAGTCGCAGCGAGCTTCCCTTCAGTGGGAATTGGAACAAAAATTCCACAATGCATGTCGCTGAACTTCAAAAACGCCTGTCCAACTTTTTGAAGATTGTTCTGGCAGGCGACCAATCGGGTCTGATATCGCGAGTAGGACAGGGCGGGGAACAAAAGCCCGGCGAAAACGGCTAATGCGGCGGCCGTTACCAGCATATTCGGCAACGACCAGGCGGAAGTCCAACTGCCCGCTCCGAGTATTCGGTCGCCCGATAATCGGACAAGATTGTCGTCGGGCGACTCTTCTTCGTTGAACGATTCTCTGGCTGCTGCGGCCGACGTTGTCACTAATCCGTGCGGTGCGTTGGTCGATGGGACTGCAGGGATTTCGCCGTCGCGCTGCAGTGTCGCCATCAGCTCGCAGGTTCGCCGAGCGAGGCCGGGTCGAGGACCACCACTGTCCAGATGGTCCAGTGGCAGAAGTGAATTCTTCACTTCCAGCAGATCGTCTTCCAGTTGCGGATTCAGATCGAGAACTTGTTGGATGTCACGTGTTTCTTGAGCGTCCATTGCTCCCAGCACGTAACCTAGCAAATCTTCTTGCGAGGGTTTGTTCACGTTGTGATCTCGGTAGTTAAATAGTGTTATTCATCAATCGACTCGACTGGCATTCCATGTCTCAGTCAGCGTCGAAATGGCGGAATGTAAACGACTTTTCACTGTGCCAACCGGAATCTCAAGAATTTCGGCAGCTTCACGATATTTCATCCCTTGGTAGTAAACCAAATGAATCAACGTCGTCATCGATTCGGGTAACTTATCTAAAGTTTCGCGAACCAATCGACTTCGCTCTGCCTGCTCAGCCGCGTCGACCGGGTTGGGGTCGGCACTTTCCAGCAGGTTTACCAGGCGACCTACGTCCTCGTGGTCCTGTTCGCGAGGAGTATCCAGACTGACGGCAATATGTCGCTTGTTGCGACGTTTGGCGTCAATCGCTGCGTTGGTCGCAATGGTGTACAGCCACGGTCGAAACTTCCGACCTTCTTCGAATGTTTCACATTTCAGATGAACTGCCAGAAACGCCGCCTGAAAGACGTCTTCGGCCATTTCCGCGTTACCCAGATAGCGACGCAAATATCGGAACAGTTCCCGCTCGTACCGGTAGACTAACTGCGCGTACAGTTCGCGATCACCCGTCTGGCGATATTCGAGAAGGAGTTGTTCGTCAGTCACGGGGTCGGACTTTGCCTTCAGTTGACGGTTAATGTGGTAGTCATTGAAATGCAAATCGAAAGATGTGGCTTGCATGCTCTTGTACGCATCTTAACGAGGTCGGTTCGGAAGGAAATGAAAATTCTTGCTGACCGTTCTCTTTTGATACGCCTCCTTGTGAATGGTTTCCGAATCCTTGGTGCGAGGTCTGTGACCTGCATTGGTTGCGAAGCCGTGTGCCCCGCTGCATGACTCATATCGATGTGCAGCTTGACTCATGAGGTCCGCATGCCCCCGGTTTTCGTTTGACAGCATTTTTTCGAAGATTTACACTCGAAATCTGCCAGCGTGACTGAGGGGTCTCACTTGAAAAGACAGGTTACGCAAGCTCCGTGCCATACAATTTAAAAAGGCCCACTTTGAGTAATAACCGATACAATTGGGCCACGCCGGGCGACGTGAATGCCTTTTTTGGCTTGATGCTGGACAATATTGCTGGCTTGGTGCTGCTAGTCAGCTTGCTGGCAGGCTTTGGCTTTCCTGTAGATTTTGCAATTTGTTACATGGTGCCCGGAACAGCCATCGGGGTGCTGGTTGGCGACTTGCTGTTCTTCTTTCTGGCGTTTTGGTACGCCAAAAGAACCGGAAAGAACGATGTCACCGCGATGCCCTTGGGGCTGGATACACCCAGCACGTTCGGAATGGCATTGTTCGTATTGGGGCCGGCGTTTCTGCTGGCGACCAAAGAAGGCATGGACACTCAAGCAGCCGCGATGCACACGTGGCATATCGGAATGTGTGCCATTCTGATCACGGGTGTTATCAAAGCGGTTCTCAGTTTCTTTTCGGGTTGGATTCATCGAATCGTCCCACGTGCAGGGTTGTTGGGGTCGTTGGCGGCGATCGCACTGGTGTTGATCACTTACGGTCCGCTGACTGAGATCGCCCTGACGGCGCCGATCGTTGGTTTTGCCTCGCTGGCGATTGTGTTGGTCACCTTGATTGGTCACCAACGCCTGCCCGGCGGTGTCCCTGGAGCATTGGCTGCGGTCGTGGTTGGAACCGCACTCTATTACGTGCTGACGGGGGTTGGCCACCTGGCCTCAAAGGAGTTGGTTGAACCGATCAAGGGTCTGGATCCGATCTGGTTTCCGATGCAGTGGCTGGAAGCATTTCGGTTTGAGTGGCTTGGCAAGATGGGAGACACGGTGCCATACCTTGGCTTTATCATTCCGTTTGCTGTTGGAACCGTGATTGGAGGCATTGACTGCACGGAGAGTGCTGCGTCGGTGGGAGACGAATTTCACACACCAACGGTGATCGGCGTTGAAGCATTCGCGACGTTGCTGGCAGCTTTTTGCGGAGGCGTGATTCAGACGACTCCGTACATCGGCCATCCGGCTTACAAAGCGATGGGGGGGCGAGCCGCTTACACGCTGGCAACTGCTCTATTCATTGGTGCCGCCGGTTTGGTTGGTTACTTTTCGATCATGTTTGCGTGGATTCCCAAGGCGGCCATTTTTCCGATCCTGATCTTTATCGGTATCGAGATCACGGCATCCAGCTTTCAGGTCACACCCAAAAAACATTACGCAGCAATCGCGATGGCTTGTCTGCCGGCGATCGCAAAATTGGTCGTCATCAACATCACGCCGTTTGTGATTGCCATGGGTTTTCAGTTTGAAGATCCCGGGCTGGCAAAGACATGGCTGTACGCCAACGTACTGGCCGGCGGTTTCATATTCACCAGCGTCATCTGGGCTGCGGCGACGGCCAACATTATTGATCGGAAGTATGCCACGGCAGGCGTCTACTTTTTATTGGGTGGCCTGTTCACGCTGTTCGGCGTGATGCATTCTCCGCTGACCGGCGATCGAATGTTCTTTCCATCATCCATGTGGAACGAAGAAATTTTCGACGAAGCAAAGATTGCGGCCGTTCGAGATTTCGCAACGGCTTATTTCGTCATGGCGGCGACCATGTTTGTATTGTGGAAGTGCATTCCGGCTGAAACGGATCGGCACGGGATCGGTGAATCACCCCAAATTGCAGAAAGCGAATGAAGCAGATCATCGCCATCATCAAACCGTACCTGGCCGACAAGCTGATTCAGGCCCTGGCTGGTTTGCCAGTCGAGGAGATCAGCATCCGCGAGGTCAAAGGTTACGGTCGCCAGAAGGATTACCTGGAACGCTACAGCGAAAACGAATACTCGCTGGCGTTTGTTCCAAAGGTGGAGGTGTCGGTGTGGGTGGAAGACGAAAAGTCGCAGACGGTCACTGATCGAATCATTGCCGTTTGCCGGACCGGCAGGCTGGGAGATGGCAAGATCATGATTCTGCCGGCGGTCGTTTGAGGCGCTTGCTGAATTCTGATTTACGGTGCCCGACAGGCCAAACTTGTCTTGCTCGCAGATGGTTTCGGTTTGTAACGGTTGAAATAGTATTGCGGCTGACATCAAGTGCAAATGTCGTGTGCAATAGGTGTTCCGGCGGAATCGGGCAAATGGTACCGTGCCATGCCGATCGCGTCAGTTATAATGCCGATCGGTTTCAATCATTCTGTACTGCGGCGAAGCCAATCTTCTGCGCTGATTTTTTGAACATTCTGGACCATTGATCATGTCTGCCATTTTTTATCCAGTTCGGTTGAGGCTGGCTTTTGCCGTGTTTGCCTGTTGTCTGATCGCCGCAACATCTGCTTTGGCTGCCACGGTTGATTTCGAGAACGAGATCAAGCCAATTTTTGCGGCTCACTGCCTGTCGTGTCACGATGAAGCGAACGAAGAAGGTGGTTTCCTGATCGATCGTGAAACGACGCTGAACTACGTGATTGCGGGAAACGCAGACGAGAGTGATTTCTTTATGTATTTGGTGTCGGACGATGAGGACATGTTGATGCCTCCACCAGATGCCGAAAACCCGCTTAGTCAGGAGCAGATCAAACTGGTCAAAACATGGATCAACGAAGGAGCCAGTTGGCCAGAAGATGTTTCAATCGAACCAGCCAGCGACCAGTCATCAACCGAAGATACAGAAAATGTGACCGCAGACGAAGCTGCTGAGTCGACCGCGGAAATTACACCTGAGATTTTGAAGAATGCCACCGGTTCCCTCCATCCTGCAGCCATTCACCTGCCGATAGGTTTGTTGCTGGCTTCAGGTTTGTTTGCGTTTTTGAGCCTTCGCGGTAATTTCGTGATGAGCGATTGTGCTTATTACTGTCTGTGGATCGGAGCACTCGGGTCGATCGGCGCGAGTGTAACGGGTTGGTTCTACAGCCCGATGGAACATCAGGGAGATGTCGCGGTTCTTGCGGATCTCTGGGATACGACACAGGATGTGTTTCTGCATCGAACGTGGGCGTTGGGTAGTTCCGTGGCGGCTCTGATGCTGGCGATGATTGCAATGAGCACTCGTGCTCGAGATCCTGATGATGGGGTCTTCTGGAAGTTGGGTACGATCGTCCTCGCTGCAGTGATCGGCTGGGTTGGCCATCTGGGTGGGGAGCTGACGTATGGAAAGGCTCATTACAAGGATTTGAATACCGTGATCGGATCGGTCATCCCTGCCATCAATGAACTGGGAGAGAACGGAGACGCCGAAGGTGATACGTCATCCGAAGTTGAAAACGGAAGCGCAGAACCGTCCGATGCTGACGAGTCATCGGCAGACAGTGAAACCGAAGACGAATCGGGTGATGAAGGTTTGGAATCAACAGAGTCCGACGCAGCCTGAGCGATGAAAAGGTCCTGTCAAACTGTTTCCTGAACAACCTGGACATCAGGAAGCGAATCAAGAAAAATCCGACCGTACGCTTTCGTTTTGATTCGCGGGTCCAGAACGACAACGATTCCCGTATCGGTCTTGCTGCGTATCAGACGCCCGAATCCCTGCTTGAATTTGATGATGGCTTCTGGCAATTGGTAATCGTTAAAGGGGTTGCCACCCGCTTCGCGAATCGCTTCCAACCGAGCCTGCAGTAACGGTTGATCCGGCACGCTGAAGGGCAGCTTGGTGATGATCACGTTCTGCAGAGCGTCGCCCTGCACGTCGACTCCCTGCCAGAAACTGTCGGTACCAAACAGCACGCTTCTCTCCGACGATTTGAATTGCTCAAGAAGCTGCGTTCGTGAGGTTCCTCCGCCCTGAACATGCAGGCTGTGATTGTTCTCGGTCAACCAGGGGGTCAGGTCGCGAACGGCCCGATTCATGAATTCGTAACTGGTGAACAACACAAAGGCTCGGCCGTCTGTTCTGGCGATGTAGTGCCGGATCGCGTCGATGCACTGACGCTCGTGCGTGTCTCGATGTTCGGCCGGGCTGGTCATGCTGGTAACCAGAATCAGTTTCGCCTGTTGCTTGTAGTTGAATGGGCTGCCGAGCTTCAGGTTTTCGGCTTTCGTCAGACCAAGCCGGTTCTGGAAGAAGTCAAACGATTGTGAACCAACGGCCAAAGTCGCGCTGGTCAGGATGCAACTGTCCGTTTTGTTGAACAAGTGTTCGCGTAGCACGGGGCCGACATCAATGGGAGCCGCCATCAGGCTGACGTTCTGCTTTCCGTAGCGATTGATGCTGCTCTCGATCCAGTACACGCCTCCCTCAAGATCCTGCAACCGCCAGCTTTCGATTTGACCTGAAAGTGCGACCAGTCGATCGGCGGCCGACAACAAATCCTGTTTGTCTGACTGTTTATCAACCGATTCCGCAAACTCAATGATCTCTTTGGACAGGTCGGTCATCTGGCCGGAAAGCGAGTTGGCGACGATACCGGGCTGCTTGACTCGCGCTGTCATCGACTTTCCTTTGGACGTCGCGTGTTGATCAGCCCAGACCATCACGTCATTGAAGAACTCGTCAGCCAGAACACGGCAGCGAACAACCTTGTGCTGTTGTTGTCCCAGGCCGTGATGAACCAGCAACCCTTTATTTGTGCGATCGTTGTAAAGCTTTGACAGCGTGTATTCGACCTGACGAAGCGTCACCCCAATTCCCATATGGTCACTGGCAACGTCCTGAACGGTATGAGCTTCATCCAGAATCACGGTGTGATAGTCGGGCAGGATATTCACGCCCAACCGACGTAAAGACAGGTCGCTGAAAAACAACGCATGGTTGACGATCAATACGTCTGCGTTCTGCAGCCGTTTTCGAGCCGCGTAGTAGTGACAGTCCTTGTGACGCGGACAATTGCGGCCCATGCAGTTGCTGCTGTCCGACCGAACCTCGTCCCAGACCTGCGGCATCACTTTCAGGTTCAAATCCGCTCGCGATCCATCAGTTGTTTCCTTGCCCCATCGTCGAAGCGTTTCAATCTGCTGAAGTTCGGCTTCCGATTCGAACATGGAAGATGATCGAGCGACCGCCTGATCGAGCCTCCGTAAGCTGACATAATTGTTCCGTCCTTTGGCAAGCACGGCAGAGAATTCAATCGGAATCACGCTGTTGAGTAATGGAATGTCCTTCGTGATGATCTGTTCCTGCAAACTGATCGTATGCGTCGACACGATGATCCGTCGTTTCGGCGGAGGCGAACCTCCCTCGCTGGAAGGCTTGTTCGACTGACTGGCTTCAAGACTCAGGATCGCCGGTACCAAATAACCAAAACTCTTGCCGACGCCGGTTCCAGCTTCTACCACCAGGTGATGATTGTTCTTGATCGCATCGGCAACCGCCGCAGCCATCTGCAACTGTTCAGGTCGCTGTTCGTAATTCGACAGCCGACGCGAAATTGAGCCACCGTCGCCCAGAATTTCGTGAGAATCCATTCGAATTTTCTGACGCGAGAGGAAGTGGAAAACAAAGATCTGGATCGATTCACGCGGATGTCTGAAACGTTAGTTGATTAACATAGCGTGGTTCGAAGGGAGCAGCGTCATGCATGGCTGCAGGTTGACCTGATAAAATACGCGGCTATAGATTTGTAGTGTAATTGTTATTTCAGGTTCAAGGCAGTGCTCGTCCGATGAAGTGCCATTCGATCAAGTTGTGTTCGAGCCGGAAGTTTGCCTTGCGTTTGCTGGCGTTTTGCTTTGGGTGGGCAGCGTTACTGCTGGGGTCTTTGCAGCTGCTGCATGTGCAGATGCCTTCGCTTACCGGATTTTGTAGCGGCTGGGGCTGACTGCCGCCAACCAATGCACTGGTTTCGGTGCATCTGTCCTGGCTGGCCTTGGTCGTACCTGCTGTGCTGCTGAGCCTCTGGGTGTTTCCGAATCTGAAACGAAGTTCGGTTTGGTTCTTTGGTGTGGTGATATTTGGTTCGCTGGCCATCGCCTGGGCCGCAATGGGTTTTGAGACGTTGGCTGCGGACCAGCAGAACCTGAGTGATATTGCTTCGATGATGACCTATCGACTGATCGCAGCAACCGATTTGCCGCTGCTTCAGTTGATGGCGGGATGTGCCGTTGGCTGGTTGTGCAGTCGAAGGCAGGTCGCCAGCGACCCGATAACCGACGGTGTTATCGACGAAGCTCCTACAAAGCAGCCAGCGCCTGGTTGAACGTTTCGCTTGGTCGCATCGAGTCACGAACGTTTTGCTCGTTCGGGTAGTAGTAGCCAGCGAGATCGACCGGTTGCCCCTGAACCGAGTTCAACTCGTCTGTGATTTTCTGCTCGTTGGAAGCAAGCGTTTCGGCCAGCGGCGTGAACTTCGCTTTGAGATCGGCGTCGGTGTCTTGATTCGCCAATGCCTGAGCCCAATACATCGCGAGGTAGAAATGGCTACCTCGATTGTCCAGCTCGTTGACTTTTCGCGAAGGAGATTTTCCGTTCTGCAAAAGTTTCCCGGTCGCTTCATCGAGTGCATCGGCAAGCACTTTGGCCTTTGCTTCGCCCGTTGCTTCGGCTGCATGTTCAAGCGAAACGGCCAAAGCCAAGAATTCGCCCAGCGAATCCCATCGAAGATGGTTTTCCTGGACGAATTGCTGAACGTGTTTGGGAGCTGATCCACCGGCGCCGGTTTCGAACAGCCCGCCTCCGTTCATCAATGGCACAATGGATAGCATCTTGGCACTAGTGCCCAGTTCCAAAATCGGAAACAAATCGGTCAGGTAGTCACGCAACACGTTTCCAGTGACTGACAACGTGTTTTGACCGTCTTTGACTCGCTGCAGAGTAAACTTTGTGGCTTCGGCAGGTGAAAGAATCTCGATCTGAAGGCCGTCGGTATCGTGGTCCTTCAGATACGTTTCCACTTTCTTGATCAACTGCGCGTCATGGGCCCGGTCTTTGTTCAACCAGAAAACCGCGGGAGCGTCCATCGCGCGAGCTCTCGTGACGGCCAGTTTGACCCAGTCGCGAATCGGCGCGTCCTTTACCTGACACATTCGCCAGATGTCTCCCGCTTTGACATCGTGTTCGAAGATGACCTCGCCCGCCTGGTTCAAAACCTGGACCTTGCCGTCGGCGGCGAGCTCAAACGTCTTGTCGTGCGAGCCATATTCTTCGGCTTTCTGAGCCATCAGGCCAACGTTGGGAACCGAGCCCATGGTGGTCGGGTCAAAGGCGCCGTTGGCTTTGCAGAATTGGATCGTCTCCTCGTAGATGTCGGCATAACTGCCGTCTGGGATGACCGCTTTGGTGTCCTGAGGATTTCCGTCTTTATTCCACATCTGGCCGGAGGTTCGAATCATGGCCGGCATTGATGCGTCGATGATCACGTCGCTGGGCACATGCAGATTGGTAATGCCCTTGTCAGAATTCACCATGGCCAGGTCCGGGCCATTTTCCAACGCGGCTGCGATCGCTGATTCGATTTTGCTTCTCTGGTCGTCTGTCAGTTCGTTCAGGGAAGCGAGCACATTGCCCAACCCGTTATTTGCGTTGGCTCCTGCCTGGTCCAATGCGTCGGCATATTCTTCAAAAACATCCTTGAAGTAGGCTTTGACGGCGTGGCCAAAAATGATGGGGTCCGAAACCTTCATCATCGTGGCTTTCATGTGCAGCGAGAATAGAATGCCCTCTGCCTTTGCGTCAGCAATCTGTTCGGCCAGAAACGCGTCCAGTTTCGCGCAATCCATCGCAGTTGCGTCAACGACTTCTCCTGCGAGAACAGGAACGGATTCCTTGAGTACGGTGGTCGATCCATCGGTGGCGACCAGCTGCACCTTCAGGTCATCAGCTGTTTCAAACGTTGTTGATTTTTCGTTCGAAACAAAGTCGCCATCGGGCATGTGAGCGACATGGGATTTCGAATCGGCCGACCATTTGCCCATCGAGTGCGGGTTGCTGCGAGCGTACTGCTTGACGGCATTTGGGGCTCGGCGATCCGAGTTGCCTTCCCGCAGAACCGGATTCACCGCGCTGCCCATGACTTTCGCGTATCGTTTGCGAATTTCAGTCTCGGACTCGTTTTCCGGATCGTCCGGGAAATCAGGAACGGCGAACCCGTTGGCTTGAAGTTCAGCGACGGCTGCTTTCACCTGGGGAACCGAGGCACTGATGTTGGGAAGCTTGATGATGTTGGCTTCGGGCGTTTTGGCCAGGTTGCCCAGTTCGGCCAGTGCGTCGGATCGTTTTTGATCTTCGTTCAGAAAATCAGAAAACTCGGCCAGAATCCTGCCCGCGAGGCTGATGTCTCGTGTCTCAACATCGATTCCGCAGGTGCCGGTGAAGGCTTGAATGATCGGTAGCAGCGATCGAGTTGCCAAGGCAGGAGCTTCGTCGGTCAGCGTGTAGATGATTTTTGGCATGGGAACAAAAAGAGTAATGGTTAGTATTCAGATGGGTGACTTGCCAACCTGGCGAATCAAGTTAAACATTGTCATCGAAGAACGCTGGTTTGTCAGCGCGGGATTACACCTGAGTGATTCGGCGCGGCGTGTGAACGTCTCGTACGTCAAACCAATCCATGTTCGCTCGTCGAGCGGCCTCGACACCCAAATCTGCGTCTTCATAAACACGACATCGTTGCGGATCGACGTTCAACTGCCGAGCGACCTCCAGAAAAACATCCGGTTCCGGTTTGTGCTTCTCGGTATCTTCGGCTCCGACCACACAGTCAAACAATTCAGCGATCCCCAAACTATTCAAAATTCTCTCGACCACGTTCCTTCTTGATCCGGAACCGACGCCCATGGGAAGCTTGCCGTGATAATCGCGAGCAACAGCAACGATCGGTTCAATCGGCTCGACGTCGTCCAGCACATCCAGAAACGCTTGTTCTTTCTCGACCGCAATTCGATCTGCGTCATCGTCAACGCCGTGCTCATCCAGCAGCAACTGCACGATGTGCACCGTTGGCTGACCGGCCATGGCGTAAAACCGGTTTTCGTCCAGCGGAACGTTATATCGGTCAAGCACCGCTCGCCATGCGACGTAATGCAATGGCATCGTATCGGCCAGTGTGCCATCGCAGTCGAAAATAAGGCCTTGGATTTTTGTTTCGGAAACGGGCTCAGGCATAGGAGTTTTCGAGGTGAAAGAACTTCATAATGGGGGATAAGTTTGATCGTCTGCGTCGACGGGCACAAGGTATTTCACAGGGAACGGGCTTTTTTCACGGTTCCGCGATAGAAACGGATCCCTTGAATTCTTGTTTATGTAGTTTGCTTTTCCCTTGCGGCTGGCTTACAATCCTGTCCAGTGTGTTCAAGTGTACTGTGACGAAATTTGTTCAGCGGAAGGACGATGGAAAGCTGTTCGACTTGGCCTGAGATATTTACGTTTTTGTTTTGAGGAGTGGCTTAATGCCGCAGGGTACGATTAAAAAGTTGACTGACAAGGGTTTTGGTTTCATTCAGGGTGAGCGTGGAGATATTTTCTTCCATCACTCGTCATTGGAAGGAGCTACCTACGACAGTCTGCGCGAAGGCCAGAAGGTCGAGTATTCGGAAGGTCAGGGGCCAAAGGGTCCTCGCGCCGAAGCAGTCCGTTTGTTGGACTGATTGCAACCTGCCGAACCACGTTCAGCAATGCCGTTTGAATTTTCATTGAAGGTTCAAGCGGTTTTTTGTGCGCTCGATGGCAAGTCTGGGAGGGCTCAGAGAACAAGAGGCAGCGTTGAATGTGATCGAGCTGCTGTCAGTGGTCGGCTTTCTCTTTCTTCAACGCTTTACTTTGTCGCATTGAAATTCCAGGGTGGCACAGGATCGGGTTGGCTCCACAAACCAAGCTTTGCCCGGCGAGCGTTCGCCTCGGCCAATTGGTATTCTTCGTCGCCTTCGAACTCATTGCCGTCATACCAGCCGAAGCCGCGTTTGAGCAGCTCCAGCCCTACGTCCAGCTCAGCGGCTTCTTGTGGTGCGGTGGGAAGCCATGCTTTTGCAAATGCGACTTTCGAGTCATCCAGATGGGTCACGACGACGCGTAGCTCACGACCACCAACAATCTCCCTGAGCTCATCGCGAGCTTTGTTGTAGAATGGCTGGCCAGGTTTTGGGGTGTCGATGCCTTGCAAGCAAACATAACGAAGCATCCCATCTTTTCGCATGTCGAAATAGTCTCCTCCCCAGACGCGATACAGTTTTCCATGAAATTCGTAGGGTAACTTTGCTGGAAGCGGAGCGGGTAAAGCCTTGTCTCGGTCGATCAGATCGCCTTCGCAACCGATTAGAAGTGACGCGAAAACACCGAGGATGAACGATGCCAGCATGACAGCAAAATGGTTCGGGCAGGTTCGAGCGTTCAATTGTCTCTTTAGCATGGAATCAACCGATAGTAACGTACAGGACGCTGATTCAGGGCAGCGGGGCGGGGCCCAAACAATGATACGTGTCCAGACAATCATAATAACGCAAAACGCAATTTACTTCTTTGGTCGAAGCCGTTGCTGGAATGCTTGACCGTGGGCGGAAAACTTGAATTTCGATCGAGACAAATTTTGGAACTTGAAGGCTCGGCTCACCACTGCGTGCCGAACTCAAGGAGCCGCCGTACTGCTGATGCTGCAAGGGTTCTGTTTCACTTCGGTGCAGGTCATTTCAATTCCTTTAACCGCCACTCAGGTCAGTTCGCTTGCACAAGCGACAGCGACTCAAATGGAGTCGGTCATTTCCAGTGAAAAACTGGATCAGTTGTTGACCAGTTTGGTGCTGGATAGTCTCCCGCATGACTACGTTGACGAAAAGGATTGGGGTCGACAATCCGAGCGGTGGGATGGCGTCGACATGAAGTTCAAAGATGGAAAGCTGCGGACCCATCGTCGCAAGAAGCTGGTCAATCACGGAACGTGGAAGCGATACACGGCCGAGCTGATGAATCCGGACGAAGAGTTTTCGGTACGCGTGAACAACATGCGTCAGCGTGATGACGGTGCAATGACCTTCGATGTTGAATGTTCGGCACACGTCAAGCTGCATGCTCGGCAATCAAAGTGGGTCAAAGGAGTGCAGCTGTACAGCATCAGTGCCGACGGGCACGCGCGATTGAATCTTGCCGTTTCGATGGAGCTGAAAACCCATCTGGACATCACCAAATTTCCTCCCGATTTGATTTTTGATCCGAAGGCGATCGCAGCCGATATCGAGGTGCAAGAGCTTCGCATCGATCGCATCAGCAAAGCGGGCGGCGAGTTTGCTCAGCAAGTCACTCGCGGAGTTCGGTCAACGCTCGATGAGAAGATTGCCGAGAAAGAGCAGAAGTTGGTCGAAAAGATCAACGGAGAATTCGAGGAGAACAAAAAATCCCTTCGACTATCGATTTCGGAAGCGGCCAAAAATAAGTGGGCTGACTCCGCCAAAGCATTCCTCCCTGCACCCATCCGCGCCGCAATGGGCGGGCGGTAGGGGAAAACGAGGTTGTGGCCACGCACGTCCGCAGTGGTAAGGAACCCAAGGGCTTGTCGACGCTTGCAAGCCAAAAGCGATTTTCACGCATTCTGAGCATTATCGTTTCAGGCAGTCTGGTTGCGGCACCCTTGAGCAACGTATGCTCAAGCACGTCGGCGAGATCGGCCAATACCGAAGCCGCACAGTATCAACGCGATCAGAGCGGAGTTTCCCGGTTCTGGAATCGCCACGGATTGAACGACACTGAAGGCCGAATTGTGATCGATGACTGCCCAAGCGGAGCCATCACTTGATCCAAAGGCTCCCAGAATCGGCTCACTGCCATCGAGCGAAAGTAGGTAATCGTTGTAGCTGCCTTCGAATCGCATCTCCAGCAGATATTCCGTCAGGTCGGCTTCTTCGCCATCAACCAGAATCAGGCCGTCGGCAGTCAAATCCGGGACGAGTTCAGTCGATAGAGCGATGTTGCTGTTGCCCAGCACGGCATTGAACCAGACTCCCAGATCTTCGCTGTACCACTGCAGGTCGGCTGGGCCCAATTCCGGATCGTACGAAAGGGACATCACGTGGAAGGTGCCATCGAGCCCACTGACTTCAACAACATCGCTGTAGAAGTCGGACGTGTCTGATTCGGAATAAGCAGCCTCCGGATCGACAGCATCAAGGCTCACGAACTGGACCGTGACATCGGTGTCGCTTGTCAGCGTCTCGGAGTCAAGAATCTGAAACTCAGTTGGCATCGCAACTTGAGAGCTGGTGTTGTCGGATTCGTTGGTCAGGTTGAAGCCTTCGGTTCCCAGCGATGTTCCAGCGACAGCGAATGCTTCTCCGGAGGCACCCGTGACGACGTCCTTTCGTTCCAGAAACCAAGTCCCTTCCTGAATCGTTTCGTTGCTGCCAATGATGTTGAAGTCACGTTCCACGAACCTTCCGGTGACGTCCCCAACCGAGGTGCCGTTAACGGCTTCACTGGCAAGATCACGCACGCCATCGCGAAAACGGAAGGTGACGGTTTTACGATAATTGCGTCCGAGCGTTTCAGCGGAATTGTCGATGCCCGTTTCATCGAAAACCGTGTTGAGCGTAATGGACTCGCCAGCCGCAAGATCCTCGTCCCACCCTTCCAGGCCTGCCAGACTCCATCGAGTCGAACCGGATTCTTCCACATCGATCAGAATCGCCTGAGCCTGAACTTTAGAAGGATCAGCGGTGCGCAGGTTTTCAATTTCGATCTGGTCGACGACCTGACCCGATTCGGTAAAAGAAAGATCGCTGGTCTGAACGGTTCGCGTGTGAACGTCGAACGTGGCAGTTGCTGTGACGTTCTCGCCGGGAAGACCCTCGCCGGTGATGCCATCGCCTTCGCTGAGCGTTACTGATTGCAGATCGTTGCCATCAAGTGCGACGCGGTCGTCGACTTGGATCGCCGTATGAGTGAAACCGCTAAACTCTGGTCTCGCATTATGTCCAACAGTTCGACCGGTTGAGTCTTCGCCTTCGAACTTGAACACCGTGATGTCGTTGGCGATGGCCGAGTTATTTTCGACGATCGAATAAGTAAACCCAAGGTCAAGCGATTCCTGAACGGTTTCGCGTGCAAGTTGCTCGCCCGTGATAAAGGATCGCACGTCGACTGTTTTGAAAAAAGTTCCTGTCTCGGCGGCATCAATTGCAAAATTCGCTGACAGCTGAACTTCCGCCTCTGCGTCTTCATTGTCAAAAACCACCGGATTGGCAAGCGTGGCAGTGACTCCGTCGAGCGATTCGTTGAAGCTGCCAAGCGTCAATCGAGTTCGCTGATCGTCGGTGCCTGAAGTTGGAACCGTTACCGTTTCGTTCGTTGAAAAATTGTCCGGTGCGGTTCCCAGCACGAATCGACCAAGACTGCTGACAATCGAGCCACGTGTTTCAGCAAGATTGGGATTTCCAATGATTCGGTTACGCAAAGCAGTGCCAGCTGCTTGAATGTTGATTCCTGACAGGTCAAGAACGGGTTCTGGGTCGCCATCGGCTGCCGGGCTGACCTCCAAAAGTGATTGCACTCGCTCAAGCACAGTGGAAGACGTCTCGGAAAGCGACCAGTTAAAGTTTGTATTCGGCTCGAACAATGTCGACGGAACGGTTTGGGTCGAATTCGTGCGGTTGAAAGATCTGCTTATTTCAGCCCGATTGTTTGAGGGCTCCAGCGTTACCGGACTGATGCGAGGATTCGCGAACTCAAATCGTTCGTCATTAACTGAGAACGTCTGTCGGCTTCCATTCAGTCGTGTGTAGTCGGCTTGCCAGGTCCAATGGCCGCCAAACGCGGTAACGGTTTCGCCGCTCCCGTTTGTGTATGAATTTTCGGCTGGCAAAGTGACATCAAGGTCGTAGTCTCCCTCGCCAAAATAAAACACATCGAACGTGTGCGTTTGTTGTGCCGCATCGAAAACCAGCGGCATGTCACTGCCGTTTCGAATCAGGATGTCGTTGGACAAAAACGCAAACCCGTTCTGACTGATTTCGATCGGTCGTGCAGGCACGATTACCATCGGATCGGCTGCGGGCAAGTCACTGGTGATATCGATGGTGCCCAGCGGAACGGTCCCACCCAAGTGGCGACCAAGATCAAAGCTGGCGTTTCCGCCAAGCAAAAGATCTGCGGGTGGGTCTTGAGCTACTGCGATCAGCGTAAAGACCGAAGTGACGAGAAACGAACCAATGCGTATTGCTGATTTGACGTAATTCATGCTGTGGGTTCTTGATGCGACGTGATAAAAACCGGTTTTGGGGAAGGACGAAAGGGCTTGCCAAAAAAGCCCAAATCGATCCCTCCCTGCTGACCACCTGTGTCGAAGCTGGCTGCGAGTATAACTGCTGGTTGCCATGAAAAAAATGCTCAGAACCGGAACGAGACCGGCACGATGGCGGAAAGCAGAGCGTTCCCGGGTTTTGTTCGTTGAACATTGAAAGAAGTAAAAGAATATTCAAACTGACGTTATCATTGAGGATTCACCATCGTATCGGTCGCTTCATTTGAACTTCAGAGCGATTACAAAAGATGAAACGCAATTCGACTCAGCCACGTCGGCGAGGCGGACGTCTTGGTTCCTGCCAATCCAGTCGGTCACGTTATCTGCAGGTGTTCTCGGCGGCCCGAGCGATGCGATTCTGGCGTCCTCGATCAGAACCTGGCCGATCGCGATGCCGAACCGCGTTGTGGTTTGCAGGTGATTGATCTGCGTGATGGTAGTTCACCTCACTGGGTTTGCATGAGCGGCATCGTGAAAGAGTTGTACGATGTGGTCGCCTTGCCCGGATCGACTCGACCGATGGCCCTTGGTTTCAAGACCGACGAAATCCGTCGAATGCTACGGCTTGAAGACATGGGAACGCTGTAGCTTGGATTTCACGTAGGCTGGTAACAACGTCTTGGGTATAGAGTCGTGACTGTGCAAACCCGAACGTTGTCCAAGCTGTCTTTGGTCCGGCAAGTGGTCGAATTCGAGATTGCCGTTCCGGCATCAACGTGGTTTGCGAATTCCAGGGTCGGGTGTTGCGTCGACCCCATCGAGGTTGTGATTTTTTTACAAACATGGTTCGTAGTAAAGCCTTTAGGCTTTCGGGATTATTCAAAACAAGCGACTAAAGCCGCTACTACGAACGGCGCTGCCCGAAATGTGCAAGGCGCCGGTCAAAAAATCACAACCTGATCCGGGCTGATACGTTTCGTTTCATCTGTTCTCAGGGCTGCCGCCCTGAGCTACCTAAGTCGGCCCCGTCCGGGGCGGGTTTAGCTGAAGTATCTGCGTCGGCCTCATCCGGTTTGGATTTCGCTGATATACACGCGTCGGCTCCACCCGGGTCGGCCTTAACTTAGGTATCTGCGTCGGCCCTATCGGGAACGGGTTGGGCTGAGGTGTCTGCGTTGGCCTACTGGGGATGTCTTCAACTATCCGCAATGGCTTTCCATTGGCTCCGGATGGGGCTCGTGTCGATAGCTCGGGGGGGAAGCCCCGCGAGACCGTTGAGCGTCACTGTATAAACCAGCTCGATGGGGTCGGCTTGAAACCTTTGCCAGTAAATTGCGTAAATAGAAACATCCAGGCATGGAGTTCACGAACGTGGCATCCGATTCATAACTCTACGGTTTTCCACGTTTCAGCCGAATTATCAAGGTGGAAGAATCAACCACCTCGGCAGCGTGGAATAGCGTTCGACCGAACACAAAGGGGAACTTCCTTGAGTTCGGTTGGTATCCAACGTCGTTACGTCAGGGGCAATCTCCCCACGGCTCCTACTTGCAATTCAATTGCATTTGGGTACGATCTCGTTCTTTGCAACACACTTGGGCGTAGGGCAGGCGATTGCAATTCCCAAGCGATTTCCTGGGACTCGCTTAGCGGTTTTCGTGGTCTGCATAGATCCGCTACCGCCGGTCGATTTTAAGAAGAGGACTTATCAAATGTCTGAAGACAACGCCGAACAGATTTACGATGTGATTATCGTCGGTGGCGGAGCCGCGGGCATTGGTGTGGCGATGCCGCTTCTGCATGCGGGAATTGAGAACTTCGTCATTCTTGAGCGACACACCGTGGGTGCATCTTTCGCAGCGTGGCCATCCGAAACGCGATTCATCACGCCATCGTTTCCGACAAACTCGATCGGTATGCTCGACTTGAACTCGATTGCGATCGGTGTTTCGCCAGCTTACAGTCTGGGCGTTGAGCATCCCACCGGCCGAGAATTCGCAGCTCATCTGCGAGGTATTGCTCAGCATTTCAAGATGCCGGTCCAGGAGAACACAACAGTCTTGCGAGTTGCGAAAGTGGGTGACGATTTTCGCGTTGACACGGAAGAGGAAACGCTTCGAGCTAAACATGTGATCTGGGCGGCTGGTGAGTTTCAGTACCCGAGCGAGGGGAAAATCAAGGGCGGAGCGTTATGCCGGCATACCGCGACGGTTCCCAGTTATAAATCGCTTGATGGTGATGATTTCATTGTCATTGGTGGCTATGAAAGTGGCGTCGATGCGGCTTATCACCTCGCTTCCAACGGTAAAAAGGTCAAGCTGTTCGACAGTGGATGTCCTTGGGACGACGAAAGTTCGGACCCCAGTGTTTCACTGTCGACTTATTCGCTCGAACGGACACGAGAGGATTGTTTCAAGGAACAGGTTGAATTGTTCCCGGAAACTCAGATTGAATCCGTTATCCAGATTGGCGAGCAATTCGAAGTCGTGACCAGTGATGGCCAGCGTTTTCAATCGAGCGTTCCGCCGCTGTTCGCCGGTGGATTTGAAGGGAGCCATCGACTGGTTGCCGACTTGTTCGAGAAACGTGAGGATGGGTTTCCGGTGTTAAACGAAGATGACGAATCAACGATCGTGCCGGGGTTGTTCCTTTGCGGACCCGCGATTCGTCATGGAAATCTGATTTTCTGCTTCATCTACAAATATCGTCAACGTTTCGCGGTCGTTGCCAAAGCGATTGCGACCTCACTGGAGCTGCCGGCTGAACAACTGGAAGCATACCGCCAGTGGGGAATGTACCTTGATGATCTCTCCTGCTGCGGTGACGAGTGTGCGACATGCTGATCAAACCCGATGAACAGGTTGAGGGAGCTGAATCTGAGCAAGCGGTAACGCCCATCGTGAACCAGCAGATTGAAGAAGCTCCATGCTGTTCAGGAAGTGGCAGGGCAATCGGTCTGTCAGGCCGTGTGTTGCGAATCGAATGGCTGGGGCAGACTCTGGCCAGTGTCTGCTGGATCGTGAGTGTGTTTTGCTACGGGATCGAGTCCGCAGGAGACTGGCTTCAGTTGGCTGCGGCTTCCGCGTGGCTGGTGGCGAACATTGCTGCCGTTGCCTCGCCGACTCAGGCGGAGTGAAAAATGTTAAAAGCCGGCGAAGATGAGGCCGTCACCCAACGCACTCGTTTGGGACAGGGATGGTGCATGCCCAAAACCGTCCGCAGGTTTGGTTCAAGGTTGCTGGCGCAAGAACTCTGGTGTGTCGGGCGAGATATCGAGCACCCCAACGATAACTTGCTGATGCGATATGGTTTTGAGCGATATCGCGACCGCGAAACCTCAGATCGATCCACCTGCTATCGTCTTGACCGCGATGAACTGCATGTTGCCCTCTGGGGCTTTGGGATGTTTTTTGGGAAGCGTGAACTTGGTGGGCTGTTCCTTGGGCGTGTCGAGTTTTGTCCTGATTGGGCTCCGATCGAATCGGTCTCGCTGGCGATTCACTGGCCCGATGATCTGCCAAAGTTCACTCGGCCTCATGGGCTCGATCAATGGCGACGAGCTCGGGAGCTTTGGACGTCGATGTTGCTTTGGGTCTCTGAATACGAACAATGGATTATCGAAACCGCAGGACTTGAATATCGGCAGCAATGTGTGGCGAGCTGGCTTCGACCCTTTGTTCACGCCGATCAGATGGCCCCTGCGTGGCAGTTTCTGGGTAGTCGAGGCTGGGAAGAGGAAGAGCAGTCTCCGCAGCAAGCACTCAGGCGATTTACAATTTGCACGGACACATCATGAGTGGCAACTTGGGGAGCGAAAGAGCAACGGATGATTGATGAAACGAAATCAACTCAATCGCCGATCAAGGTTCCGGTTGTCATTCTCAACGGGTTTCTGGGAGCCGGCAAGACAACGCTGCTCAGGAGCCTGATTGTCCAATCACGGAAAAAGAGTCTGTCGATTGCGGTCGTCGTCAACGACATGAGTGACTTGGATGTTGACGGTCTGATTGTCGCTCAGGGGGAATACTTCGAGAAAGGTGATCCTGATTTTCAATCGATCCACTCCTGTGTCTTGAGTAGCAAAAAGGGTGTCGAAGAGCTTCGAAAAGCACTCGAGATGATACTCTCCAACGGCCAGCCGGATTTGCTGATCATTGAAACCTCCGGAAGCGGTCACCCGATGCCGCTGGTCGAGTTTTTCAAGACTCAAACACGGTTCAAGCTGACGGGCGTGTTGGCGTTGGTCGATAGCGCGATGATCGACCAGGACTATGAAAGCGGGCAGCAAATCGTACCTGTTCTGCAACGGAATCTTCAGAATCAAACCCGAGACACAACGAACTTGCTGGTGGAGCAGATCATGTTCTGCAGCCATCTGTTGCTGACCAAAGTTGATCGCATCAATCAAGACAAATTGCAAACGATTGCCGCAGCCGTTCACCAACTCAACTCGTTTGTGTCCGTTGTTTCCGTTCCGTTCGGTAAGCTTTCTATCGATGATGTGCTGGACATGCCCGAGTACGACTATCATCGCGTTGAACAATTGGTCAATGAGCTGAAACCTGCCTTCGAAGCGGAAGCTCATGCGGATCAGCCCTACAATCTGGCGACCCGGGTCATCAAGGACGATCGCCCGTTTCATCCGCAGCGTTTGTGGGAAGTCTGCCAGCAGCACTTGGGCCAGCACATCTACCGAAGCAAAGGTTTCTTCTATCTTGCAACTCGAGACGATTTATCGCTGCTGTGGAACCAGGCCGCCGGCGGCATTGCCCTCGAGTTGATCGGGTATTGGCGAGCCGGAATCCTTGAGGACAAAAACAATGGTCTGGATGAAGCTGAGATCGAGGGGCTCAGGAAGAGGTTGGCCGACGAGACCGGACGGTTTGGCGATCGACGTTGCCAGCTGACGGTGATTGGTGACAAGGGGCAGGTCGATGATTTCGCGCAGTCTTTGCGACGATGCTTCTTAACAGAAGAAGAAATCGAACACTGGCAATCCGGAGGAGCGTTCCCAGACCCCTGGCCCGATCGTTTTGTCACCAGACAGTACTGATGCCAGTCGTTCTCCGGTGACGCAACATCCAGTGAGTTCGCGCTGGCCGTTCCGCGTCTGTGTTGGTTGTTGTCGAACTCCGCCGAATTCAAATCGACGGATTCAACGTCCCAAGTCATTACACGATTGGCGAATACGGCAGGTGCGAGCCGTGAAGAACAATCTTAAGCTGGCCGTCGTCATTGATCGTGTACGCGAACGAATATTCGACCTTGACATCGTCACCACCCTCATGAGGCGTGAAGTAGTAGTTGCCCATCGCAACGCCCATATCGCCAATGATGTTGGTTCCGATATTCTCCCAGCGTACGGCTGACCAAGGCTTGATCGCAAAGCCGTGATCTTCCGGGTAATCCGGGTTGCCGCCAACAAAGTAAGACAGGGCGCCATCGAAATCCAATCGGAACTGCTTCTCCGCAGCAAGTGTTGGTTTAAACAGAACCTGCCCCGACTGGTAGTTATAAAACTCATTGATGTGTTCTTCAGCGGTGGCTTTGTAGTCACCCTTGTCAAGAAAGACCTTGCCAATTTTGACAATGCCTTCTCCCCATGCTTTTTGAGCTTCCAAGATCAACTGGTCGACAATCACTTCGATACTCTCTTTTTTGGTGTTTGAACTCTTGCTACGACTTCTACTGGTTTTAACACTACTTGAAATCGAACAACAGGTGCTTTTCGTGGATCGATGCGAAACAATTGAGTCTGGATGCAGAAATCGCGTGAGTTTGGCATGCCGGTGCTTCAGGTGAAGTATCGATTTGGTCTTTTCGAGGATAACGCAGTGAGGCTCGTGGGTTGAAAGCTGTCCTTGAAGAATGGGGTTTATCAGCCTCCGCATTGCTTCAGTTCAATCGAATCGCTTTTGCGTCCAGCACAATCGTTGTCGAAATCCAGCTCTAATCGGACTTCAGAACTTCCTGAACCTCCGTCCGCGATTTGTGGCCAGAATACCAATTGTTGTATCAACACGCCGTTTCTGTTCAGTCTTCCCGGTCTGGCGATACTGAAATTTTCGAATGAAACGCGAACTATTCCGGTTGCAAGTAGTCGATGGATTCCTGTCGGCGTACAATAAACCAACGTCTTTTGCAGTCTTATTTTCTGATTTTTTTCATGACCCAAATCACTCAACTATCTGACGCTCCGTCGTTTGACTTCAAGGAATACCGCGGCCTTGAAGACAAGATTCTGAACCTGCGAATCAGAGCCGTTAAGCAGAACATGGGTGATCGTCTGGTTATCCTCGGCCATCACTATCAACAGGACGGTGTGATCGCGCATGCTGATCTTCGTGGCGATAGCCTGCAGTTGAGCCAATTGGCGGGCGAACGTGATTGCGATGCGATCGTGTTCTGCGGTGTTCATTTCATGGCGGAAACGGCGGACATCGTATCGAATACGCCAGCGAAAATTGAGGCTCGGGATGGTCGCCGAGTCACCGTCGTGTTGCCGGACATGGCAGCGGGTTGCTCGATGGCCGACATGGCGGCAATCAATCAGGTTCAGGATGCATGGGACGATATCGGCGAAGTGATCGACACCAGTGACATCACTCCTGTTACCTACATCAACTCAGCCGCCAGCTTGAAGGCCTTCTGCGGTCGCCACAATGGAATCGTCTGTACGTCCAGCAACGCAGATCGAGTTTTAAAATGGGCGTTCGAGCGAACCAAGCGTGTGTTGTTCTTCCCTGATCAACACTTGGGACGCAACACGGCTTTGACCATGGGAATCGAAGACAATCAGATGCCGGTCTGGAATCCGTACGATGACGATCTTGGTGGGAACACGCCGCAGCAGATGGAGAACAGCCGAGTGATTCTTTGGAAAGGTCACTGCAGCGTGCATCAGATGTTCAAGCCGGAACACGTTCATGCGTTTCGCGAACAACATCCGGGCATCAAGATACTGGTGCATCCCGAATGCCCGCGTGAAGTAAATGACATTGCGGATATCTCAGGATCGACGGGGAAGATCTTAAAGACCGTGCAAGAGGCTCCTGCGGGAACCAGGTGGGCGATTGGAACCGAGCTGCATCTGGTCAATCGTTTGAAGCAGGAACACCCGGAACAGGAGATTCATTTCCTTTCGCCGGTCATGTGCATGTGTGCGACCATGTACCGAATCGATCTGGCTCATTTGTGCTGGAGCCTTGAAAATCTGGCTGCTGGCACCCCGGTGAATGTTGTCCGAGTCGACGAAGAAACGGCTCGTTGGTCAGATGTTGCACTGCAGCGCATGCTGGATCTTGGATAGTTTTTGGCAAGATGCGAGTGGAAAATCCACTTTTTCCGGTTCAGCGAGGCGTTTTTATGACGGTTCCAAGGGATTGAATGTTGAATTTGGCATCGGCACGACGAAAAATTACGAAAGCGAATCTTGGGATTCACGCAGGATGAAAACTGAGCGAATGAATCGAAGAATGAATCACGATGGTGGAGAATCGATGAAACGGATAACTGGTTTGATCAGCGGTGTGGCGGCGATAATGCTATTGATTGCCGTGGGTTGTGCCCCGGGGCCAGGCGGATCTGCTTCCTTGGAGGTGCCCGAGGGGATGGAATCGGCTTCCTTCTTCGTCTCGGGAATGATATGAGGTGCTTCATGCACGCGAGCTGTTGAAAAACAGTTCAAATCGCTGCCGGGTGTAGCGAAAGTTTCAACCAGCATGGCCAATCAGAGTGCCACAGTGGTTTTCAACCCAGATGAAACGGACACAAGTCAGTTGGTGAATGCGTTTGCCGACGCGAAGGCGGCACGCGAGTCTCGCTTCACGCTGGAATTGATTGGCGGTGCGGCAGATGCCGCCGGGGATCCCGAAGGCTCAGGCAGCTCTGCTCCTCCGTTGCCACCGGGTGCGCCTGACTTTGGCGGATCAAGTGAAGCTGACTCCGCTCCGCCTGCTCCGTCAGGTGGAGACTTTGAAGTTTCGCTCGAGCCACCCGCTGAGTAACCCTTCCAATCGCCGGGTTTCCAAGGTCTGGGTTTCGTTTGTACGCCGAAAGCCTCTCGGTTGATTACTCTCAAGGCTTTTTTAGCTTCGAGCTGTCGGTGGTTGTTAGCCCGGATGTTCCGGCACGGCGGGTTTCGCGTTTCTTCATAGAGGCCGGCAGCAATGATGAACTTTCCCAGCTGTTTCAGAGTTCAGATTTGCGAGTCTTGGTCACCAACTACCAACTACC
>CAYXWX010000027.1:0-10943 GCA_964468915.1 uncultured Pirellulaceae bacterium | reverse complement strand
GTACTGGGTACTGAAACCGCCCAGCCTGACCAGTTCCTATCGGAACGTCCAATAGAAACGATTGGCCGCCGTGTCGATCCGCCGTAACCAACTGCGAGATGAAGTCGGTTTCGCTTGCAGAATGATTGCCGCCAGATCATCGATCAGCTCGGGATTGTCGCCGTAGTACGAATGCCCGATCAAACTGGTATCCACATGCGATACATCAATCGTGTCGATGCCATCGACGACCACGATTCCGTCGCCCGCCAGGCCAGCTCGATCATGTCCATGAACGCCCGCTGAAACCATCAATGCTCGGTCGCGCGACGAGGCGTACAGCGTTACGTGGTCTGACATCTGTCGAATCACATTGCTGTAACGCTGCCGAAAATCATTGGCGCTAACGTCCGGCGCTGCCATGACAATCTGACCAAACCGAGTGGCTGTTTGATTCTGTAAAGCCAGTCGATCCAACGCCTGCATGAGCACGCGATTGCCCATCGAGTGAGCGATCAGATGGATTTTGTCCGCTTGAGAGTTTTGAAACAGCGATCCAAGGAAATCCTGCAGATGAATCACGCTCCAGTCAGCGTTGGCCATGTCACGCGTATAGTCTTCCAACCCGCCACGCGACGGCCAGCTGTAACAAATGGGCGTTCCTTGAAATTTCACGTCATGTGAAATCTGCGCCGTTCGCTTGACCGCGTTATTGAACGAAACGTTGTAGCCATGGATGAAAATCAGCGCTTCGTTACTGCCGGAATCAAGTCGCTCATTCAACTGGTTGAAGAAATCACTGACATCGGTGCGAGCAATTTTCTCCAGAACGACGTGCTTTTCCGGATCTTCCGTCAGTTCAAAGCGAGTGATCGACGGAGATTCGACGATCCCGGTTTGATGGTTCGGTGGAATACTGACGAGGCAGCGACCATAGTCGAGCGATTCGGGGGCACCGTCAGAAATCGTCAGCGAGTCTGTGTCAGCGGAGGGAATCTTGATGTCGTGGGTATACCAGATGTCTCCATTGTCTTTGATCGTTGAGCGTTGCTGCCACTCGATCCATCCTCCGTAGCCGAGGACCAGACAGGCAATCGATGCAACAGCAGCGATCAGTTTGACTGTCTGGCGTTGGTAGTAACTGCCAATCAATCCGGCAATCAAAGCTAACAGGCCCAGTTGGAATGCCCAGCCAAAGACTCGCCACAAATCACCCTTGGTAAACGCTGCCACTCGTTTCCGATCTGTCGCGTAGAAAACTTCTACCTTGGTTGATTGGTTGGAGAGCGTCGAAGCGGTATCCGTTGTTTGCTCTTCGGTTTGTTCGGAAACCGCTTCTGCCGGAGTGATCGTATCACTCTTGGCCACAGCGGCGGAGACAGGAGCAGCGGATGGTGCATTCGGTTTGACGGCCACGTCGTTGGCTTGCTTCTCGGCACCGCCCCAGGAATGGCGAGCCCTCGACACAGTGCGACTGGTGGATTTCGTTTTTTCCGAGGCAGCGTTTCGCTGTGCGGCTGGCATCGCTGAAGCAGCAGCACGAGGAACTGGCGTTGGCGACGCAGCAGGTTCCAATTTCACAGCCGAGGATGCAACGGGCACTGCTTCTGACGCGAAAGCTTCTTCAGCGGCTTCTTTATTCAAAGAAGTTTCCGCGGTGATCGCGTCGTTCCAATCAGCAGCTTCGGTTGTTTCCTCGATTTCCAATTCGGCCGGCGCCGGTTCGGACCGCGCCATGTCTGCCCGAGGACCGCCGCAACCGACGGCCAGGACGATGGAAATGATTCCCAGCGTCAACAGTGGCAGCAGCTTGCAGCAACGCCCGGCGACAGAAGAGCGAGTTAAAAGTGATCGATCCACGTTTGAACCGATTCGGTTTTTGTGTGCCCGCTTTGGCATATTGATTCCTTTCGGTTCCCTGACACCGTTTACGGGACTTTAGAACTTTGCTGCCATTGACACCAGATCAGCCCGTCCGCGTCAGCTGTAGGGTTGGGCTCAGAATCAGCGCACGAAAAAAAGCCAGCATCCCGTGGGGCGAGATGAACCGTGGGGGCGGTTCGATGCTGACTTTTTCGTGTCGGTTTTGACACCGACGATGAGGCAGGCGGGAGCGAACGAATTCGAAAGGAGGTTGCTCTAAAAGATGAGATCAGAGCATCGTTCGCCCTCATCTTTCGTAACGCAGATCGCGTGCCAATCCATCAAAGCGCTGAATTCGCGGGATTTGTTCAACGAAAGAGCCAAGCTTTGTGACGTGATCGAGACGTTTGTCTCATTTTGAACCCAAAACGGGTTTCGTGACGGCGCTGTCGACTCAAAAATCATGCAAAACCCACTTGAAGTCCGAGTTACGTGGCGACGGTTGGTTGAGTTTGGACGATACTGGGACTTGCCGCTGGAGCCAGCGTGTAAGGATCGTTTGGTTCCGAACGTCAAAACCCCGGATTTCTCGTGCGGTTATCCCATCACATCCGTTCCGAACAGTCGGTTCTGATCTGGTTGGGATTTCGCAGGATTTGATGTGGTTTCAGAGGTTCCCTGAAACAGGGGTCTTACCACAATAATCTGGGTTAAATTGCGATAAACGCGGGTTGGACTGAGTTTCTGCGGCAGGATGTCTCACCCCGAACCCGTTAGGTGGCCATCAAGTCTCGGTAGTGTTGGATAGCCCAGTGCTGCTAAACTTGAAGGATTGAAGAAACCGCTGCCAGAATCACTTTACGCGCAATAACGTTCTCTTTGCGATACGCCCGATATTTGGCGAAGTGAGATATTAAAAACCGAAACCGATCGATGAATTCTCAACCTGGCAAGTCAAAATCGAACCACCCAGCCGTGAAATCCGCTGCTCTGGGCAACGACAGCCATCCGTTTCAGCTGGTGGAGTGGGGCTTGGAGTATTTTTCAGACGTGCCGATGGTCCTGACATCCGCGTTTGGCATGGAAGGCTGTGCACTCATCGATATGTGTTCCAAAGCGATCGAAGCCGCCTCGCTGGAGCCGCTGACCATCGCCTGCATTGATACAGATTTCTTTTTTCAAGAAACGCTCACTCTGCGAGATCAATTGATCGCAAAGTATACCAATCTGAACTTTGTTATATGGAAAACCAGCGTGACGCCGGATCAGCAGGCTCAGCAATATGGTGACGAGCTTTGGAAATCCAACAAGGACTTGTGCTGCAACATTCGTAAAGTGCAGCCGATGGTCGAAAACATCAAGCCTTATAAAGTCTGGATGACCGGCTTGCGCCGTACACAGACCGAGCATCGTGCTCAAACGCCCGTGGTATCCTGGGACTGGCGTTATCAGGTAACCAAATTCTGCCCGCTGGTCACTTGGACTCGCGCCGATGTATGGCAGTACGTCCAGGATAATGAAGTTCCCTTCAATCAGTTGCATCTGCAAAATTATCCCAGCATCGGCTGCACTCATTGTACGAAACATGTTCCCGGTTCGACTCCGGATCAGGACAAACGTGACGGGCGTTGGGAAGGCAATGAGAAAACCGAGTGCGGACTGCACTACGAAATTTAGAACAGGTTGCATGCGATCTATGCACGCATGGCGATCGTGAAACCGACTTGAAAAACCGAGTTAACAGACGACTTTATTTGAGATCTTGCTTACGACAGCAGAAGCGATCCAGGACAACGAATAGAAAATGGCAAAAGAAAAAACCGGCCCATCAAAAGTGGAAGTCGCTAAAGAAAAGAGCAACTTGTTGCGCGGTACCATCGATGAGGTGCTCAACGATCCCTCGATTGAGCATTTCGAACATGACGACATGCAGCTGTTGAAATTTCACGGCACCTACGAACAGGACGACCGCGATCTGCGCTCGGAGCGTCGCAAGGAGGGCTTGGGCAAAGCGTACAGCTACATGATTCGCATCGCACTACCGGGCGGAATGATCACGCCGGATCAGTATCGCGATCTGGATCGAATGGCAGACGAATTCGCCAACGGCAGTATCCGCATCACGACTCGGCAGGCAATCCAGTACCACGGAGTCCTCAAAGGTGAGCTTCGTGAGACGATGCGACAGATCAATGCGGCAATGATGACAACTCTGGCGGCATGTGGAGATGTTTGCCGAAACGTGATGGCGACGGCCGCACCGCTGACAGACGAAGTTCATGAAACCGTTCGCCAGACAGCAAAAGATATCGCGGTTGATCTTCGCCCGGCAACCAAGGCTTACTACGAGCTGTGGGTGGATGGTGAAAGAAAGGTTTCGACGCAAGAGGACGAACCGTTTTACGGCGAAACTTACCTGCCACGAAAGTACAAGGTTGGCGTGACGGTGCAGGGTGACAACCAGATTGATGTGTACTCGTACGATGCAGGCTTGATCGGCGTTCTGGATCCTGAAGACCCTGGCAAGCTGGCAGGATGGAATGTGCTGGCCGGTGGCGGGCTTGGTATGAGTCACGGTCGAGCCAACACGTTTGCTCAGATTGCTGACAAAATCGGTTTCGTTGCCATCGAGAATGGCGTCGCGGCGGTAAGAGTGATCGCGTCAATCTATCGCGACTTCGGCAATCGTTCCGATCGAAAGCAGGCTCGACTGAAATATCTGATCGACAAGATGGGCGTCGAAAAGTTTATCGAAGAGTTCAAATCTCGATGCGATTTTGATGTTCAGCCCTGGCGTGAAATTCCGGCTGTCAAAATCGAAGACTGGATGGGAGCTCACCCACGAGGTGACGGTAAGTTTTTCTACGGTGTCTTTGTCGAAAATGGTCGCATCCTCGACAACGATGCAATGAAAATGCGGACCGCGTTTTTGAAGATCGTCAACGAGCTGAAATGTGACGTTGTGCTGACCGCTCAGCAAAGTCTGTTGTTTGACGGTCTTGATGAATCGCAGATTCCGCAACTGGAAGCGATTTTGAAAGAGCACCACGTTACGCTGGTCGAGGATATTTCGAACGTGCGTCGTTATTCGATGGCTTGCCCGGCCATGCCAACCTGTGGTCTGGCGGTTGCCGAATCTGAACGAGCCGCTCCGGGCGTGCTGACTGAACTGGAGAAGAAATTCGACGAACTTGGTTTGAATGACGCAAAGTTAACGGTTCGAATGACCGGATGTCCAAACGGATGTGCTCGACCCTATACGGCAGACATTGCATTCGTTGGTCGTCGCCCCGGCGTCTATCACTTGTTCGTGGGCGGGCGTCTGGCAGGTGACCGAATGGCCGACCTTTATGCTGGTGATGTGAAGGTCGAAGAGGCGGTTAATGTTTTGACCCCACTTCTGTCCAAGTACGCAGACGAACGAAGCAACGGCGAGTGCCTTGGTGATTTCTATCGTCGCGTCATCGGGGTCGACGAAACTCGGCGCCGAGTCACCGGCAAGGAAGAACCAACGATCGAGTCAGTTGAGCCGAAGCTGGTTCAATTGGGAGTGTGAGATGTCGCGTAATCCGGGTTGCTCTTTGGTTCTCGCTGCTCATGGTTCGGTGACGACTCCATGTGCGAATCAGCCATTGGTTGACCTTGCCGCACGAGTCGCGAAGTCGGGAATTTTTTCCACCGTGACACCCGCTTTCCTGTACGGCGACCCGGAAATCAGCAATGTGCTGGACCGGTTGCCGCCCGGCGGAGATGTGGTGGTCGTTCCAGTGATGACCAGTGAGGGTTATTACTCGCAGAGAGTGTTTCCTCGAAAGCTGGCCGAGAACAAATCGCTTGATCAACATCGCGTTTTTATTTCATCCGCCTTAGGAATGCACCCCAAAGTCCCCGGCATGGTAGCGCGGCGGATCGAAAACGTTTTGAGCCTGCTGCCTGCCGACCCCAGTGACTTCACCGTCGTGTTCATTGGCCATGGGACGACGCGAAACAAAAAAAGCGGCCGAGCCACAATGGATCTGGCTGCGGCAGTGCAGGGCAGGTTGTCCACCAATGGGGATCCGCGGCCGGTGATTCGCGTCGCGTTTCTGGATCAGCCTCCTGCCGCATCAGTTGCAGCGGCCCGAGTGAAAACGCTTCACACTTTGGTGGTCCCTTATTTGGTCAGTCGCGGTCCTCACACGACGGTGGATGTGCCCGAAGCATTCGGTTTACCCAGCGGACCCACCATTAAGTACCCCTTAGTGGAAACGTTCGTCGACGAAACTTCTCAAGCTGAGCGACTATGTATTTGCGATACGCCGATCGGCATGTACGCTGGAATGAGTGAACTGGTGCTTGAGCTGGCGACTGATCAGATGATGTCTGGCAAGCCGGTGGATTTGTCGGAATTGGTACCGGAAAATCAGGAAGCAAACCTGGCAACCGTGGGAAATGAAAAGGTGGAGCAGTGATCGTGCGACGTGGAATCGTGTATCTGGTAGGGGCAGGGCCGGGAGATCCGGAACTGATGACTCTGCGAGGTCAGCGACTCGTTCGCGAAGCCGATACGATCATCCACGATCGCCTGATTCCGTATGAAGTATTGTCTTGGGCGAGAACGTCTGCAAACAAAATCGATGTTGGCAAATACCCCGACCATCACCGAATCTCTCAAGCAGAAATCAACCGCCTGCTGGTTCAGCATGCTCAGAGTGGTGAAACGGTGGTCAGGCTCAAAGGAGGGGATCCTTTTGTATTTGGCCGCGGACAGGAAGAGGTCAACGCCTGCCAGGAAGCGGGTGTTCCCGTAGTCGTCGTGCCTGGTATTTCCAGCGCGATTGCGGGGCCGGCGGCAGCCGGTGTGCCGATTACTTCCAGAGGCATCGCGAGATCGATCGCGATGATCACGGCTCAGACGGATCCACGACTGATTGATAATCAACTGGATTTTGAAGCCCTTGCGAAGTTGGACACCGTCGTGGTGTTGATGGGACGCAAGAATCTTCGTCACGTTGCCAACTCATTGATCGAGCACGGTCGCGACGCGCACACGCCCGTCACATGCATTGAAAATGCAACACTTCCGTTTCAGCAGGTCACTGCGGCTCCGCTTTGCGAGATTGCAAACCAGGTGGACAAGCTCTCGTTCAGTAGTCCAATGGTGACGGTGATCGGAGACGTGGCCAGTCTGGTGAATCCAGATCTTGTGCAACTGCCGGAAAATTGTGACGAACTGGTTCACTTCTACGCATACGAGTTCGGTGAGTGATCGGCTGGTTGTATGGACATCACAGTTTCTCTTCCTGATTGGGTGATCGAAGAAACGAAGCGGCTTCCTGACGCGATCGTCGACTTGGAAGAACGAATGCGAACGGTCATTCGGTTTTCACGTTTGAACGTTGAGAACGCGACGGGCGGCCCATTCGCGGCGGGCGTGTTTGAAAAAGAGTCAGGTAAGGTTGTCGCGATTGGTGTGAATCGAGTTGTTCCCGCGAGCGTTTCTTCCGCTCATGCCGAGATCGTCGCGCTGTCGATGGCTCAGCAGAAGTTACAGACGTTTGATCTTGGCGGGCCGAACATGCCAGACCACCAACTGGTCGTCAACGGTCGACCGTGTGCGATGTGTTTTGGTTCGATTCCATGGTCAGGAGTTCGCAGCGTCGTGATTGCGGCGTCGGGTGAACAGATTGAGGAACTGACCGGTTTTGACGAAGGGCCAATTCACCCCGCGTGGCAGGACGAATTGAAATCTCGAGGCATTGAGGTGACGGAGAACGTGTTGGCCGATGAAGCCTGCGAGGTGTTCCGTCAATTCGCGGCCAGTGACCAGCCGGTTTACAATGGACGATTGGGCGAGTAAATCTCGTTCCTCCCGCCATCACTGATGGTAATAAGATGTCGGTCGATCCCGTCTGCATGAAATGCCCTCCGCACTCTCAGTAATCCGATTCAGGATGACGGGAAAAACGTTGTCACCTTTCGTTCCAAGGGTTCCAATGATTCCAAGGGTGTGATCTTGTAACATGCCAATTTTCAGCAAGCAGAAGATTGAAAACCTGCCCGGCATGATTCTGCCAACCAGAAATCAAGCTGCGGTGGACCACCAGATGTTTCCGTGCCTTTAACTTTGCCGTGTTTTTTCGCATGTCGAGAGACAGCCTGGCAGACGCAAAAATCATGGTTTTGTTTGATTCAGAGTGTTTTTCGCTGCTTGTTCTTCGTTTTTAAGGCGACGGTCGCTGTCGTTTAGAAAAACATGAATTATGCAGAGAATTTGACCGGTGTTTATCGCTGTGGTAGATTCGAAGGCTCGTTAAGTCTATTTTCAGTTTTCGGCGACCTGATCGTTGTCGATCAAAATTTTGGGAACCACTTGCTATGAATTTTTTGAAAGCGTTAATTGGAGGCGTGATAGGAGCGATTCTGGCAACGGTCGCGCTGATGTACTTACGTGACGGCAGCTTGCGAGGGTTCGAGTGGTTTCCGCTGGTGACAGGGTTGGTGACGGGGCTTGGTGCCCGCGTGTTGACAGGTAAGGCAGGTCGAAGTCTTGCCACGGGTGTGGCTGCCGCTTTGGCTGCGTTGGTGGCGATTCTGGCGGGCGATGAAATAGTCGAAATGTGGAAGCTGCGTAATATCGACCTTGGTCCTGTTCCGGGGATGGAAAACCGAGTTGCTCAGAAAGCCCCGTCGGTCAGTAGCGAAAATGGCGCGACTGACGAGGAGGCAGAAAGCGAGTCGGATGACGGCGACGCAGAGGACTCGGCAGACGAGTCTGAAGCAGGTGAATCCGATTCGACTGAAGAAGCGGCTGAAGAAGTCGTTGACGCTGGCGAGGACAGGATGCGTGAGGAAGAGGCGGCGGCTCGTTCCAACGTTTCATCTTCTGCGGACGCCGCCGCGGGCGGATTGCCTGCCAAAAAACAGCCCAAGTCTCTTCGTGAATTCTTGCCGTATATTTTTTCAGGGTTGGGAGTCTTGATCGCCTATCAGTTGGGTCGAGGAGGTTCGACTCAGAAAGTCAGCTCCAGCCATCATGAAGAGTCGGGTTCGTCAGCCGAGCAGGACGACCAGAACGCAGAGGGTTGAGCGGATTGATAATCCTCTTTGGACGCCCCGTCCAGGCCGCGCACAAAACCTCTAAGGTTGCGGCGCGGTGTATTCTTTAATCAGATCGGTCAGCGATTCGCCGGAAGTGAACTTGCCGACGATCGTGGTTTGTTTGAAAACCATTTTTGGGATGGGCCCGCCTCCCAGACGTTTATAGAGCTCAACGTTCCTGGCGATGTACTGGCTGCAAACCTTCTTCGCGAGCTCACTCTTCAAAGAATCGGCTCCAACCAACGCTTCGGCCTTCGCCAACGCGTCGTTGTAGCTTGGGGCCGCATCACCTTCGAACATCCATTGATGGAATTCGGGGAATTTTTCCTTGTCCAGTCTCCAGACCGCGATCGCCAACATCGATAATTCGCAAGCTTCAGCGTGAGCGGGTGATGCCGTGTTGATTTCCGGGTTGCAGTTCTTGTTCATGGGGACTGGCAACGTTAACACAGCAAGATCTGATCCCAGATTTTTTTTCGCAATTGCGATCGCGGCATTGGTCGCGCGACAATGTTCGCACGTGTAGTCGAACATTTCGACAAAAATATGCTTTGCGTTCGGATCTCCCACCAATGGCCAGTCCGTTGATTTCAATTTGACTGATCCTCCGATCATCGGCACCAATTGCCCTGCCTTCGACTGAGCTTGCTTGGGTTCAGTTGAGGTGCTTTCAGCATCCTGCCCAGTCGGCGAAATTACCAGAAGTGAACAGTTCGAAAGTGCCAGGCCGCGTCCTGACATCAGTTGCATCATGGCGACGCCTGACGGAGAGAATTCAACTGAATTCCCCGGCGCCCATGAATTCGAAGCGCCTTCGTCTACCGGGGCAGCAAAGATATCTGCTTCGTTGAGTGCATCCGAATCTCCGGGAGCCGAGAATACATCGCTAGATTCGCCATCTGGCGATCCGAATGTTTCTCCTTCGTCTTCGGGGCGCAGGTCTTCGACCGGCGCGAACGTTTCAAACTTGTAGGTTGGAGGTTCCTCGGAGGCGATTTGAATGCCTGCCATGATCGCGATTCCAGCCATTGATACTCCAGCCAGTTTTCTCTTCATTCCAGATGCAATCGGCAATTTCCAAAGGGCAAGGCTACCGACAATCAAGCCGCATGTGTGAGCTGCCATGCAATAACTGCAAAGGTGTTCAAGCACGAACACTTGCAGACTGATGAAATAGATCGCCGCGAATGATGCGGCAATTGCGGCAACGAACACAATGCTGGCCGCCGCGCTGCGCACTTTAGCGCCAAACCGGTCAGATAGATTGAAGAAAAGACCAGTGATCAAAGCAATATGCGTCACGATTGCAAAAACACTGACCGGGATTCCAATCGTCTTGGACCATTTGCTGTGTAGAACATGTCCGCAATCAAAAATATTTCCACTGCCGCAGCCCGCAACTTCCGACATCGTGAAAGTTGCATAGGCCAGATAAGTCGATATCACCAATGCAATCGCTGAAGGGATAGCGATGGCATAGGCGATGATCGCGGGTAAATCCCCATTCGGGGACTGGCGAGCGACGGATTGAGATCGCGCATGGTCCATTGATACAAACACTTGAAGATTCGATTCAGACAATTTTTTGGCTTACCGTGTTAATTGTAAAGCTTGATTTTCTAACAAGGTTTGCGTGCACTGAGATGCGATACAAGCCCTCGGAAGTCTAACCCACCAGAAACTGAGGGATGGGAATGTAAACGAATCCCACCAGAATATTGTTCGGGAAGTCATCACCCTTGACCATTTCGCCAGCCACGAAAAATGGGTTGACCTGACCGGTTGTGGCGGAAATCCGGATCCATCGCTTCAACAAGAGCTGCTTGGGAACCTTACGGATTTTCAAACGCTTTACGTGCGAGTCGCCGAAAATACGAAGATTTCGTTAGACACTTCCACCAAGTTGGGCGGAACCCGGTGACCGTGCGAGATGTTCGCAACATCGAGGTCGTTGAAATTTTCCCACCTGGTGCTTTGTTCCAACTCGTTTTTAGGGTTGTTACTTGCGGAGGGTCTCGTTT
>CAYXWX010000026.1:24732-44777 GCA_964468915.1 uncultured Pirellulaceae bacterium | reverse complement strand
GACGAAGTCCTGATCAACTACGTCGCCGATGAATTCAAAAAATCAAACGGTGTCGATCTCCGCGACGACACCATGGCTCTGCAGCGTCTTCAGGAGGCGTGCGAAAAAGCCAAGAAGGAACTCAGTTCGGCTCAGGCTTCCGACATCAACCTGCCGTTCATCACGGCCGATGCATCGGGCCCCAAGCACTTGCAGATGAACATCACCCGCGCGAAGTTCGAAGAACTGATCGACGCGTTGGTCGAGCGTTGCAAGATTCCGGTTCAGCAGGCGCTGAAAGACGCAAAACTTTCACCGTCCGACATCGATGAAATCGTTCTGGTCGGGGGCTCAACCCGCGTTCCCAAGGTACGCGAAGCAGTCAAAAGCGTTTTCGGGAAAGACCCGCATCAGGGCGTGAACCCTGACGAAGTCGTTGCCGTGGGAGCAGCCATTCAAGGCTCGGTTCTTGCCGGCGATCGTAAAGACGTGTTGCTGTTGGATGTGACTCCGCTGACACTCGGCATCGAAACCGAAGGTGGTGTCATGACTGCGCTTGTCGAGCGAAACACGACCATCCCGACCGAAAAGAAACAGACTTTCAGTACAGCCGCCGACAATCAGACGGCCGTGACTATCCAGGTGTTCCAAGGTGAACGCAAGATGGCCAACAGCAACCGATTGCTGGGTAAGTTCGATCTTACTGGGTTGCCTCCTGCACCGCGCGGAGTCCCTCAGATCGAAGTTAAATTCGACATTGATCAAAACGGTATTCTGAACGTGACGGCCAAAGACCTGGGCACAGGAACTGAAGCTAACGTGGAAATCAAAGAGTCATCCGGTCTGTCTGAAGAAGAGATCAAGCAGATGCAGGCTGACGCCGAGATGAACGCCGAAGAAGATCGCAAGCAGTTCGAATTGGTCACAGCTCGAAATCAAGGCGAGACCATGTGTTACCAGATGGAGAAAATGATCGCCGAACATGCAGAAAAACTGCAGGACAGCGACAAGGAACCTCTGGAAGCCGCGATCAAGAAAGTTCGCGAAGCGAACGAGACGGACGATGTCGATGCGATCAAGTCAGCCGTAACCGAACTTGAACAGGCCTCGCACGCACTCAGCAAAGCGATGTATGAAAACTCCGAAACAGCTGGCGAAGCAGGAGAGGCTCCAGAAACCGCGACTGCTGGAGCAACGGCCAGTGGTGGCGACGATGACGCAATCGACGCCGAATTCGAAGTCAAAGACGAGTAAGACAAATTGTTGGGAGGGCGAGGCTCCGTCCGAGCCTTGTCACCTCTGACAAGTTTGAACTCGAACTCGAACGCGAACTCAAAATCGGTGAGGTTGCGGGCAATGCCTGCGCCTCCGAGCAAAGCGAATCCGCTGATTACGATCGGCTACCGCATATCCAACTTACGCTGCGTCAATTCTCGCAGCAGGCAACCGGTTCGCCGCTGCGCGAATCTTGATGAAAGAGGAGACCATGATGTCATTTCAATTCGACAAACTGACCGCCAAAGGACGCGAAGCCATCGCCAACGCCCAGTCTCTGGCTGCAGGCAAAGGCCATCCGGAAATCACGCCTCTGCATCTGGCCGACAGTCTACTCAAGCAGTCCGATGGAATCGTTCCGTCGCTTTTGAAAAAGATGGGAATCCCAGTCGAACAGTTGACGGGCATCGTTACCTCGGAACTGGATCGCCTGCCCACGACCACCGGTTCAAGTAATCCCACACCGTCCCGTGAGACACAATCTGTTTTGCAAACCGCCGGCGAGCTGGCAACTTCCATGCAAGACGAATACGTCTCGACCGAACACTTGATGCTTGGTCTGGCGAAAGTCGATTCATCTGCCAAACGCATTCTCGACATGAACGCAGTCAACGAAGCCGGATTGAAGGACGCGCTCAAACAGGTTCGTGGATCTGCTCGAGTCACCGACGAGCATCCAGAAGCGAAGTACGAATCCCTGGAAAAATTCTGCATCGACCTCGTTGAAATGGCTCAGCAAGGCAAACTTGACCCCGTGATCGGTCGCGACGATGAAATCCGCCGAGTCATTCAGGTTCTCTCACGGCGAAACAAAAACAATCCGGTGCTGATCGGTCAGCCGGGCGTTGGAAAAACCGCCATCGCCGAAGGACTCGCCCTGCGCATCGTTCACAATGACGTCCCTCAAAGTCTGCGTCACAAAAAAGTCATGGCGTTGGACATGGGTGCGTTAATCGCGGGAGCCAAATTTCGAGGTGAATTTGAAGACCGACTCAAATCCGTTCTTCGCGAAGTCACCGCCGCCGCCGGAAACATCATTCTGTTCATTGACGAACTGCACACCGTCGTCGGAGCCGGTGCGGCCGAAGGTGGAAACGATGCCGCCAACCTGCTCAAGCCTGCACTCGCCCGCGGCGAACTGCACTGCATCGGTGCAACGACGCTGGACGAGTATCGCAAGTACATCGAAAAAGACGCGGCGCTCGAACGTCGCTTCCAGCCGGTCTACGTGGGCGAGCCATCGGTCGAAGACACGATTTCGATCCTGCGAGGACTCAAGCAACGATACGAAACTCACCACGGCGTTCAAATCAAAGACGCCGCCCTGGTCGCTGCCGCTCAGCTTTCCAATCGCTACATCACCGATCGATTCCTGCCCGACAAGGCAATCGATCTGGTCGACGAAGCCGCGTCACGCCTGGCGATGGAGCTGGACAGCGTGCCGGAAGAAATTGATATCGTTCAACGCCGTTTGACTCAGCTGGAACTCGCGGCTCGACAACTTGCCGACGAGCAAGATGAAAGTGTGCAGAGTCGCCTGGAATCCGTTCAGGCCGAGATGGAAGAAAAGCGTCTGGAACTGGCCAGCCTTCGCGAACAATGGGAAGCTGAAAAGCTGGGCATGACCGACGTTCGAAATGTGCGTGAGGAACTTGCGTCCGTCGAGCGACAATTCGAACAGCTTGATTCGGAGATCAAGTCCAAACAATCGTCGGGACAACCGGTCGACGAAGACGACTATCGCAAGCTCTACGAAGTCGACACTCGACGCAAAGAGCTGCAGACTCAAATCGAAAAATCAGAAGCTCGAGAAAACGAAAACAACCAAAGCGACGCTGATTCGGAAGCTGCCGACCGCAAACGTCTGCTTAGTGAACAAGTAACCGAAGATGAAATCGCGGAGATCGTCAGTGCCTGGACTGGTGTTCCGGTATCACGCATGCTGGAAACCGAACGAGCCAAACTGTTGGTGATGGAAGAACGTCTGCACTTGCGAGTCGTCGGTCAGGACGAAGCGGTCTCGGCCGTCAGCAACGCTGTCCGACGCAGCCGCAGTGGTCTGCAGGATCCGAATCGCCCAATCGGTTCGTTCCTGTTCCTCGGTCCGACTGGTGTCGGCAAAACCGAAACGTGCAAGGCTCTGGCCGAAGTCATGTTCGACGACGACAACGCCATGATTCGTATCGACATGAGCGAATTCATGGAACGACACAGCGTCAGCCGCCTGATCGGAGCCCCTCCCGGATACGTTGGCTACGACGAAGGCGGAAAGCTGACCGAAGCCGTTCGCCGCCGTCCGTACAGCGTCGTGCTATTGGACGAAATCGAAAAGGCTCACGATGACGTCTACAACATCCTGCTTCAAGTGCTTGATGACGGGCGTCTGACCGACAATCACGGTCATACGGTCGACTTCACCAATACGATCATCGTGATGACCAGCAACGTCGGCAGCACGTTGATCCAGAAGATCGCTGAAGAAAACGGTTCCGATGAAGAAATGCAGGAAGCGGTCGAGCAAGCATTGCGTGCTCGATTCACACCCGAGCTATTGAACCGAATCGACGAGAAGATCGTCTTCCGCACGTTGGGCAAGGACCAGGTTCGTCGCATTGCCGACTTGCAGATCAAGATCCTGCAGGAGCGACTCAGCGAGCAAGGTTGGAACATCGAGGTCACCGACGCTGCACTCGACGCCATCGCGGATGAAGGCTACGAGCCTCAGTATGGTGCTCGTCCGTTGAAGCGAGTTATCCAGCAACGGCTGACCAATCCGTTGGCGACCGAACTGTTAAAGCTCGGCAGCCCGACAGAACAGCAAAAGATGACAATCGATTTCGCGGACGGCGATTTCACTTTCGGAGGGTGAATCACCACGTGGCCGTCGTTGAACCGCACCATCCTCGTCGCTGATAATCAGACAGGATTAACATGATGTACAGGATTTATTGTGTATCGATCATCATGTCGATCCTGTTCATCCTGTCTAAACTCTTCCCGTGCGTATCGCTTCATATACACCTCACGCGAAGGCGCGGAGCCGCGAAGACAGCAGCCACAGATTCTCACGGATCGACACGGATACGAGTGCAACATCTGTGCAGATCCGTGCTCGTCCGTGGCTGGTTCCCGGGTGTGAGGGCTTGATTCGATTCTGTTTGCCGATCTTCGCGGCATTTCAGTCCGAAAGTTTGCGTGCAGTTCATGATTCGGTAAAACTACAGTTCGAAAAATCAAATCTAAAGTCGCATTTATTCAGAGAGAACACCCATGATCCTGGCACTTCTTGGGTTTGACCTTTTTCTGATTCTGATCATTGCCCTCGAACTTTACACCGGATTCGCTTGGTGTGGCTGGACTGGCGACAACATGGTGATTGAGAAAGAAAAACACCCGGGACCCTACTGGCTGACAATTGGCATTCACCTATTCATCTTGATTGCTTTGCCGATCCTTGCGACGTTGGCTTACGCGTCATAGACGAAGTCGGACTTACCGAATCCATCGATAGTCGATCGAATCGCTTGAACCGCCTGTTGAACAGGACTTGGCGCGTTCGTACACCGACAGCGGGAATTGCTCCATCATCACGCCGTGCTGCCCCAACAACTGTCCAGATTCGCGTGAGACGGACTCGTGAGCAATTGCCGCGTTGACGGCCGCACTTTCGTAAGCGACTCGCGCATCCGCCAGATTTCGCTGAGCGTCCAGAAGTTCATCGAATGCGACTGCATCGGCTTCGAACGCGGCTTCACGTGCGTCGACGGTCTGCTTTGCGGCGTCCAGACGCTTCGTCGCAAGATCCAATGCCAGTTGCGACTGATCGGCCTGTCGGACCGCCGACCCAAGATCATGAGCAATCTGACTTTGTTGTTCCGACAAAATCGCTCGGCTTCGCTGCAGCTGCAGCTGACCGTTTCGCACTGCCGCGTTCGCCTGTCGAAAACCCACAGGCACATTCAGCTGCAGGCCTACTTCCCATTCGTCATAGTCCCGATCGGCCGCTAGCTGCAATGCACTGTCGAAGCGACTGTTCCCACTTCCGGCCAATGTGTCGCCAAATCCATTGTTGCGATAGGTGGCAACCGCATCCAGGCGAGGTTTGAGAAACTGTCGCGAGGCAAGCAGTTCCAGTTCCCGTCGTTTAATCTCCCATGATTGCTCCCGCAGTTCCACACGTTCATGGAACGCCAACGAAACGAGGCTTTGCCAATCGTAGACCACACTTGCAAGGCTTGGTGACTCACGAGGATGCAACAGAAGCCCGTCACTCTGCCCAAGGTTCATCAGCCGTCGCAGGTTAGCCTCAGACTGAAGAATCCCGGTCGCCCCCACAGAACCATCGCCTCCCAACGCAGCCGCCAACTGACTTTTGAAGAGATAAACCTGCTCACGAGCCTGAGCTTCTTTGTCCGCTTCGCCGCCGGGCAGATCATTGTTGTAGCGCGCTTTCACAATTTTGTACGTTTCCTCAGCCGCGCCCAGTGATTCCTCGATTGCATCGTAGTTTTTGTAGGCAAGGTACAGCTGCCAGTACGCGTTGACGACTTCATTCACAAACTCTCGCGCATTCTGTTCAAATTGAGCGATCGAAATGTCGTTGTTGATTCGGCCAATCAGGACTCCACTGGTGTTGCGAAAACCCGGCTGAGCGTTCGGCCCAGCGATCTGGTTAAACGTTTCACCTCGGCCTTGCAAAAGAGGCTGACGCAGCTCCGCTTCCATCAGCGTCGTGTAGGCACTTTCAAACAGATTGGTAGGACGCGTGTTGTCGTCGTACTGAACGTTGCTTCGCAGCGAGTAACGCGTTCCTGCCCGACCGAACTTCTGCAAACCAAGCGTTCCGATCGCCAGATCCTGTTGCAATTCGTTGGCTCCACCACCCACAATCGCATTGTTGAAAACGCGATCGTTGTTTGCGTAGCTGAGACCGCCATTCAGCAGCGTATCAAACTGAGCCAACGCAGCATCGACACCGAAAACAGGATCGGATGCCTGAATGGCCGGGTCGAAAACCGCCGACGTTGATTCGGGTGCTCGCAAAACCTGAGCCCCCAGACTGCGCAAGACATCGGCATTCTGCATCGCGATCGAGATCGCTTCGTCGAGCGAAATGTTCCATCGTTCTTCGGGAAGCGTTTGAGTGGCCACCGTCATCGGCGGAGCGAAAGCACTTGCAGCGATGCTTGCCCCTTCAACGAGTCGCGGTCGTCGAACCTGACCGTCAAATGGAACACCGGGCGACCTGAGTTTCAACACGTCCGGCTGTGCATTTGATTGACGTTCCGATGTGGGCTGAATCTTGCTCGAGCGGCAGCCAGATACAACCACAAGGCCGAGCGCGAGCATGACTACAATCGCAAGCTGAAACCTTGTTGAGTTCATCGCAGTTTCGCCACTCGGTCAGAATGGCCACCGACAGACAGATCCGTAAGAAAGCAACTCGCGCAGTTCTTACGCGAACTTATCGATCTATCGGCCCTTTCAATCGCGAAACGCAGAATCTTCAGTGTATCCGATTCATGCGGTTTGACGGGTATAACCCGATCGCTCGGCAAGGTTTACTCAGTCGTCAAGGATTAACATCCGCCGGTGACTACCGGCTAGATAAAACGTTTTGCACCGGTAAATCGCTGATTAACATGGAGGAATCAAACCGCTAATTCTGCGAAGCCTTACCGACATGAAAACAGCCTGCGTGACTTCCAATCAAAGATTCGGTGATTCAGTACCTGAAAGCGCCATCAAGATCGGACTGACGTTGCTTGTCTCATTCATGCTGTCATTCGTCGGGCTGACGACGATCGCGAGCGGGCATGGCATTGAAGAGCCGGCTGAAGAGTCGGTCGAGCTCGTGATAGAAGAGGCGTCTGAATCAGAGTCCGTCTCCGACAAAAATCAATCCGTCGTTATTCGCGGGGTCCGGTTGATGCTGGAACATAACGTACCGATCGCAACCCGCGAAGCAGGTGTCGTCATTGAGCTTCCCGTGCAGGAAGGCCAACTGGTCAACTCCCGGCAAACCGTCGTCCAACTTGATCGCGAAACGTGGCAGGCTCAACTTGATTCGACCGTTCAACAGTTGAGGATTGCGAAGAAGGAAAGCTCCAACGATATCGATGTACGCTATGCAAAAAAGTCGGCTGCGGTAAACCAAAAGGTGCTTGCACGATCCGCTGCTGCGGCCAACGCGTATCACAAAAGCATATCAAAAACTGAACTGGAACGATTGCAGTTGGAACTTGAACGTTCTCGTCTTTCGGCCGAACAGGCGAATCATTCCCAAGCTGTCAAACAGCTGACCAGCAAACTGCGTGAGGCTGAACAGCGACTGGCGAAAATTCGTTTGGATGAACGATCGATCAAATCTCCGATCGACGGGCAGGTTGCTGAATTGATGGTTCAGGTCGGTCAGTACGTGGGTGCAGGGCAGACCGTTGCCCGAGTGATCTCGCTGGACAATTTGAAAATTGAGGCGTTCGTCGATAGTGATCAGGTCGTCAAGATCACCCAAGGTCAATCCGCTGCCATCGAAGCATCGATCAACGGCAAAACCATCCGCTCGATTGGAAAGGTTCGATACGTCAGCCCGGAGATTGACCCGCTCAATAGTGACGTCCGCGTCGTGATTGATCTGGACAATTCAGATCGGAAGTTAAAGCCAGGGATGGTGGTAAACGTCGTAATCGGAAATTGAACGAGTCGCAAGACAAAAGATTTGCGTGAGACTCCGTTCAGCAAGATTAAAGGCAGGGTTCGCGGAAATCGTGCGATTGAATATCGGGTCGATTGATGCCTCCACCAAAAACAGTCGTGGAACGACGACAGACTGAAGCCCCAGACTTCCAGTCTGGGGTAAACATACGAACATGATCTCGAGTCGCGGAGGCGACGGCAGGTGTAAGCAACTGTCGTCGCTCCCGCGACTGGATTTGTATAGCGACCACAAACCCCACGTTGAAACGTGGGGCTTCAACATGACGTCGCTCCGCGACTGTCCTCATTTGGATGAAGACCTACCGTTTGGGTTAAGCGTTACCGTTGGGGCGGAGCAATACAGATTGGTCGCAACATCACCATGCGGATGGATCCCTATCTGTAAAACCGCGACACACTGACGCAAACAAAAACGCGAACTCGCCCAGTGCAATGTCTATTCTGCGGGAACCGCTTCTTTTTTCGCAACCGGCCGAGTTCTTCCGGCTGCAATAATTTCTTTCAGACGAGCCTGCATCCGTTGCACGACTTCAGGGTTCTGCCCGACAAGGTTGTTCTGCTCGGACGGATCATCGGTCAGATTGAACAATTGAATCGACGGCATTTTCACCGGAGCAAGTTTCTGTTCGACCGTCACGTTCTGCGATTTGTTTTTGTCGTATTGGTGCAACTTCCAATCGTCAACTCTCAATCCCAGCGAACCCGTGTTGCCATTGTCCTGAACGACCAGGTGATCTCGCCCTTCGGCATCCGTTTCGCCAAGTAATGCGTCGAGCACATCAAGGCTGTCGGTGAACGCTTCGTCCGGAATCGATGCATTGGCTAAATGTGCAACACTGGTTGGCAGATCGATGGTGCAGACGATTTTGTCGCTTTCTGCGGGGGTGATTTTGCCTTTCCAACGAGTGATAAACGGTGTCCGTGTTCCGCCTTCGTAGAGGCTGTACTTTCCGCCGGTGTGAATTCCTCCGGCGCGATGGGAACCAACTTTTTCGAGTGCCTCGTCCTGATAACCATCGTCCATGACCGGACCGTTGTCGCTGCAGAACACAACCAGCGTATTCTCTGACAACCCATTGTCATCCAGAGCCTTCATCAACTCGCCAACGCACCAATCCAATTGCAGAATTGAGTCGCCTCGAAATCCCATGCTCGACTTTCCCTGAAATCGCTCGTGAGGCATTCGCGGCACGTGAACATCGTGGGATGCAAAGAACAGAAAGAACGGTTTGTCTTTGTTTTCAGCCAGAAACTCACGTGACTTTTCCACCCACTTGTCCGCCAGGTCTTCGTCACGGAATCGCGCAGCATGGCCGCCGGTATAAAAACCGATTCGACTGATCCCATTGTGGATGGTCATGTTGTGGCCGTGTGACCAATCCATCTTCAGGGTGTCGCGATGTGTGATTCCGGTTGGATGGTCTGCCGAGGGTTTCTTGTTTCCCACCCACAATGGATCGCTCGGGTCCAGATTCACAACTCGATGGTCCCGCAGATATACCTGAGGCACTCGGTCGTTGGTCGTTGGCAGCAGAAAGCAGGTATCGAATCCGATTTCGAGCGGACCGGGCTTCAGCTCGTCGTTCCACGCCGGCCCTGATTCATCGCCCAGCCCAAGGTGCCATTTACCGATCACTGCGGTTCGATAGCCGTCGCGTTGGAGCACCCTGGCAATCGTCTCCACTCCCGGTTTGATGATCGCTGGCGAATTTGGTGGAGCAATTCCGGTACCTTTCACTCGAAACGCATAGTTACCAGTCAAAAAACTGTAGCGCGTTGGTGTGCATGTCGATGCCGAGCAATACCCTTGAGTGAAACGAATTCCCTCACTGGCCAATTGATCAATGTTGGGCGTTTGAATGGATGTCGCTCCGTAACACGAGACGTCGCCATACCCAAGATCATCCGCCATGATCACAACGACGTTAGGTTTGCCAGCCGGTTGTTCAGCGTAAACCTTCAAACATGAAATCGACAGACAGGCAAGAATTGCCAGAAAACAAACAAGTCTCTTTCGATCAAGGAACAGCATTGACGAAGTCTCGGTAAAACAGCTCTTTGTGCATCAAGCCAGGCATTATATTCCATTTGACGGCCAAACTCCATTCACCGGAAATTCACCGTCGTCAGAATCTGTCGCCACAAGCGTGAGCCCAGCGAGGCACTGCCAACACGGATACGAGCGTCGCCGTGAAATCCGGGGCGAAGAATCTTCGATACTTCCTGCGAAAGCTCCACCGTCGCGCTGTAGTGAGTCAGCATCGGAACTTCCTCACCCATTGAGTTCATCTGCACCGCAATCGGCCCCCCGTTTGTTTGAGACAGCTCGCGAGGAAGTCGCGCCAACTGATCCTGTGACACGGAAAGAATCGCACCTTGAAAACGGCTGTCTCGATTTTGAGTGCTTAGCAAATCCACCTGTTGTCCACCGGAGACAAACTTAATGTCGCTTTGCGAAATGACCAGTTGAGCTTTCAGCGTTACAGGATCACCGACGTAACAAACCAATGTATTTCGTTTCAACCACGCTCCTTGATTCTCCTGATCCAGAGGCGTGCCGCTCCACGAAGCGAGCGTCAGCCGATCACCCGGCCGCTCTGCTTGATTCGGTGCTTCAATCAACACTCCGTCACGATCTGCGACCAAATTCAGCTGCTCAAACGCCGCCTTTCGGAGCTCGATCTCTTTTTCAACCGCTCGAATGTCAAGCTGACTCTCAACGATCATTCGCTCGGCGTCCGGTCCATCCGCACGATTCACTCGATACGAATCAAGTTGAGCTCTCAGTTTTGATAACCGTCCCGTCAACTCCAGCAACTGTAGCTCCAGCTGATCATTCCTGAGTTGCGCAACAACATCACCGGATTTCACTCGGCTGCCGACCGCCATCGAACCCGACAGAATTCCCGGCTGAGAAACATACATCGCTTGAGCTTCCGCCGGCTGCACGACAAACCCGCAATGCACATAGTGTGGCATCGGCAAACAGCAAAATGCCCACGCCGCAACACCCACGACCACAACAGATAAAACAGTTCGTGCGGTTTTCACTTCTCGAAACCTCCCGGGATACGCAAAGAACTTGAACAATTTGAACGCAGGCATCGCCACAGCCCCAAGCAGAGCAACAGAAACTAACAGGTTTCCAATCACTTCCAGCCCGTACGGCTCGAAAACTTTTTTCAAAAACCAGAAGATCATCAGCATGACAAACCAGCGGTAACAGAATGAAGCAATCGCATAGATCGCAAATGCGGTTTGATTCCTCGTTGGCATCAGCCCGGAATTGATCGGCTTCATTCCAAGACACCACACTCGAAGTTTGCTGACCATCGCTTGCTTCGACTTCTGAGCAAGATTTGGGATTTCAAGAAAATCGGACAACATGTAATAGCCGTCGTAACGCAGCAGCGGATTCGCGTTAAACAGAATCGTGCTGACACTGCTGAGGAACATCACGTTTAAACAAAAATAGTGCAGCCAGCCGGGATGCGTGTACCACCATCCAAACGTCGCCAACGCGGCAAGCACCAGTTCGACATACATGCCGGCGGCTCCGATCGCAATGCGATGCCACTTGTTCGGCAGGATCCATGAGTCGGACGTGTTGCAGTACATCGCTGGAGTCATCACCAACAACATGAATCCTATTTCATGACATTCACCGCCAAAATGCTTGCACATCAATCCGTGACCAAGCTCATGGATGGACTTGGTCACAATCAGCACCAATGCCATGAACAACAGGTTGTCGAATCCAAAGAACTGCTGGAACTCTGGCAAGCGTTTCATAAACTCGCTGAAATTCGAAATCACCAGCATGCCTGCCGAAACAATCATCGCGATGCACAATGAAGTAATAACAGGTGCGAAGAACCAACGGACCTTTGGATACGCCCACGCGAGAAACGGCTCAGGATCAACGCCCGGAAATCGAATCGCAATCACGCTGGAAAGCAAGCCAATCGCTTTCTGTTTCAATTCTTTTTCGCGCCTCTTTCTCAGCGGTAATGCCTGGCCCTCAAAGTCACTGATCAACAATCCGTTTTGATGAAACGAGCTGACCAATTGTTGCACATCTGCCAGCTCAAACTTTTGCTCGGGGAATGTTCTTTGCAGAAGACTCGTGATCTGCCGATAACTATGACTTCCATCAAGCATCTGCAGCACCGCGTACTCGGGCGGCCTGAGGCGAACATACTTGAGCGCAAGCGGATCTTTGACCACGTGCGAGCGTTCACCCTGAAACACAGACTCGTTGATCACCAGGTCCAAACGCTTCCGCAGACGCACCAGGCGTTGTTCGGAAGACTGTGAGGATGGATCAAAAACGGACATGGCGTTTTGTCTAACGTAAAACTATGGCTTGACGTTTCATTTTCATTCGATTTGGGCAAGCAATTCACAGAGGCCAACGCCAAAATCGTGGTTTGCTAAAGCAACAGTGAATTGTGTTTCAGTAACAAAGCAATCGTCGCCCGCGTTACCACAAGCGGAACCAAACCTTCGATTGAAAAAACTCTGAGACATCATGCAGCCAGACATAACCCAGACTTCGCGTACCGCAGTGTATCTTCGCAGTGACGCGAGTTCGAACGTGCTTCAAGTGTTTGCTGTCCGCCTCGTCAACGTCAACGATGATTCGCATCGTCTGCTGCTGTTCAGCCGTCAGTTGAGAAACCTGCGAGACATCCCGGACAGTTCCAAAAAACGTTTCTGCCGGATCCGCCTCCAGACGATACGAAACCTGCAATCCTTTGTTGGAATCATCCGATTTCTTTGACCGCTCCATGGCTTTCAGCAAGTGCCCAACACGTCGATCGGCCAACTGCAATTCCAATTGCCAGTCGCCGTCAATCGATACGACTTCCAACAACATTTCTCCGGGTGAAACAGGGCGATTTTTCAAACGATCCTCGACCTCCCACGTGATTACCTGCCCATTGATCGGGCTGCCAACATTCAGTCGCCCGGCTTTACTTTCCAGAATTTCCTTACGCCGATTGAGCGTCTCCAGCATGGCTTCAATCGACTGTACATTATCTCTGACCGAACGATCACTTGCCGAATCACGATCTACCGCACGCTGAACCTTGTTTTCATCAAGCCGCTTCCGCTGACGATCGAGTTCAGCATTCACCGTTTCCAGTTCGATCGCGATATCCTCGTTGCTCAACGTCAACATAACCTGACCAGCAGTGACGTGATCTCCATGAGTAACGTTAATCTGTTCGACTTTTCCATCAACATCCGAAAATACTCGTGATCGAACCGATGGAATCAGCACACCTTCGCACGGCAACGTGAAATTTGCGGGGACAAAACACAACGCCAAAGTCAAAAGAGTCATGGCCGCAATTGCCGCCAGTGTCTTCGGCAGATTCCGAGCCGCTGTCATCACTCGACTCTTACCCAAAAGCTTCCATACTGGAAACAAAAACAAATTTCGATGAGTCATCGCGTTGCGAATCGCATCGGATGCGTGGCGTTCAACCACGTCGATCAACTCCACCAACTCGCTTCGCTTCCATTGTTCAACACACTGTTCGATGGCAATACCGGCAACCACATTTTGAATCGCCACCTGATCGCCCGACGATCGCGCTTCTGCCTCAAGGAAATCAGAACTCTGATCATAGACGGGTAAAATCACCAACGATCGAGTGGCAGAATTGGTCAAATAGGCGTTCAACGGTTGCTCAATTTGAGGAGGCAGCCTGTTCGCTGCACCGCCGTCGGGATACCAGAAGCGCTGCCCCGTTTTCAGGGTCGCATCGGCAAGTCGGTTCAGCAGCTTGATCGCGTTGCTGCGTTGATTGACTGAGGGTTGGCCACTGATCGCGGCGACTTTGAACGTGCCACCCCTTCGAACGATGACACTCACCCGATCGCAATCAAGCAGACGTCGGGTCTCGTTTGCGACGGTGGACATCGTCTTTTTGTCGTCAACGCTGCTGTGAATCTGATGAACGTACTGGCCGATCGATTCAACCGTCAGTGGACGGTTTTTACTTCGCGCGCCAACCTCATGCTTTTTAGTATGATCATCCGACGGCGCGGAAGTGGATGACTCCTGAAACTTGGAAGCTTCTGCACAGTAATCATCCAACGTGCGCACTATTTCTTGATGTTGCTCTCGTTCCTGCCCGATCGGCAAAATAAATTCCACGACCTCGGTCTGGTCGGACCGCTGAATGGAACCAAACAGTAGCGGGGGATGGTTCTCCGATCCCGTTTCCGGCATCACGATGAAGGCTTTGCGGCTGTCGACCGAACGTTGTAAAAGTTCATTGTGCCGCTGTTCGGTCAATGACAGTCGTGCGATTTCTGCGTCTTCAACAGTAACCTGACATATCGGTTGAAATGGAACCGAGTTACCTCGCCACGCGACACCGATCTGCGCACCGCTCATGCTGGCTGACAATGCGAGGAAGTGCTGATAGAAGCTCTTCACATCGCGCGAAGTCTGAAGGATTTGAGTTACTTTGTCCAAACTGTTCGTGCTCATGGTACGATAGATGTTGGAGAAGCCGAAAATCCGAATTTCAAGAAAAACGCTTCCCCCATTGTATTCTGTTTCGCTACGGCTTGATCGACCTTTTCACCATGCCCTCATCCGCCAGGTCAACGATTCGACGCATTCGCCGTTACAGTCGTCAATATGCGACTCTCAGCGACGACCAGCTCAAGCAAAAGAGCCTGGAGCTGAAGTATTGGGCCATGACCGGTCAATCGATGGAGCACCTGATTCCGCGAGGTTTTGCCCTGGTCGTGCAGGCGACCAAACGCTGCCTGAACATCGAGCAATACGACGTTCAGCTGCAATGTGGCATTCATCTGGTGTCCGGTAAAATCGCCGAAATGAAAACGGGCGAAGGGAAAACGTTGACCGCAGCGTTACCTGTTTTTCTGCACGCGCTCACCGGACGAGGCGTTCATGTCGCGACGGTCAATGATTACCTGGCCGAACGTGATTGTGAGCTGCTGAAACCAATCTTCACGATGCTGGGCTTGTCTGCAGGAGTTGTCACTCGTCCAGCAACTCCGGATGAACGAGCCGTCGCCTATCGTCAAGATGTTACCTACGGTTCATCCAAAGAGTTCGGATTCGACTTCCTTCGCGACCGCTTGAAGCGTCAACAGATTTCAAGCGGTGGAGCCCATCATCAGACAAGGCTTGTCCAACGCCCGTTGAATTTCGTCCTTGTCGACGAAGCGGACAGCATTCTGATTGATGAAGCTCGGACGCCTCTGATCATCGGCATGATTGACCATGCTGAAGAACAAGTCAAACAAGCCTGCTACCAATGGGCGTCTGATGCCGCAAGCAATTTCGTCGAGGAGACAGACTTCAAGTACGATCGGCAGCGTCAGAAACCAACGCTCACCGTAGCCGGGCGCCAACGTGTTCGCGAGCTTCCCCAGAACCAGTCAACTCAATCGGTGTCCATTCGTGAACTCACCGACATGATCGAGAACGCGATCAAGGTACGGCGTGATTTTCGTTTGGATCAAGACTACGCGGTGGTCGATCAGCAGGTCGTGATCATCGATGAATTCACCGGGCGTCCAGCAGAGGGTCGGCAGTGGCAAGGCGGGATTCATCAAAGTGTGGAGGCGAAAGAGAACGTTGCCATCACGCCAGCGACTGGGCAGACAGCGACGGTGACCGTGCAAAATCTCTTCCGCCAGTATCGACTGATGTCTGGAATGACGGGAACTGCCTGGAGTTCACGGCGAGAGTTCAAGAAAGTCTACGGAAAATCCGTAGTGCGTATCCCCAGCCATCGTCCCGTTCGACGGAGTGAGCTTCCCGTCCAGATTTTTAGAAACCGCAAAGACAAATTTCAGGCAGTCGCTGAAGAAACGCTAAGCATGATCACTTCCGGGCGAAGCGTCCTGATCGGAACCCGCAGCGTCAATCAATCCGAGCTTTTATCCAGCATTCTGACCACCGCCGGCATCGACCACCGAGTGTTAAACGCAAAGAATCTTCCACAAGAAGCCGAAATCGTTGCCGCCGCCGGTCAACCCAATTCCGTCACCGTCGCAACGAACATGGCTGGACGCGGAACGGATATCAAATTGCACCCGTCCGTCAAATCCTCTGGCGGTTTGCACGTGATTCTTACCGAGATCCACGAAAGTCCTCGAATTGACTGGCAATTGATCGGACGTGGTGCACGTCAGGGCGACCCCGGCAGCTTTCGAATTTTTGTTTCCCTTGATGACGACCTGCTCGAGTCCGCCTTCGGCCCGCGTCGAGCAAAACAAATCCTGAACCTTGCACGCTCAAACGCTCCGCAAGTCCGTCGATCCGCATTTGCTCATTTCAAGAACGCCCAACGCAAACGGGAGCGAAAGCACCTGATTGATCGCATGATGTTACTCAGACGCGACCATGATCGTCAGAAAAGCCTGTTCGAAACCGGGCAGGACCCGTGGCTGGATGTCGTCGGCTGATCGGAAAATTGTGTCCATCGCAGCCTGACGACTTGACAATGAATTTATCGAGTCGATGCTTCGGATAATTGACGCTTCCGAATTTCCCGGATCAGATCATTCTTTTGCTTCAACTTCTCTTCGAACTGTGACTTCAAATCAAGCACATGATCGCGAGCCAATTGAGCCGCCTGACGTCTCAGTTCGGCTTCATCAAAGCTAACGGCGGCAGCACTCAATTTATCGATTTTTGATTTAAGTTCTCGATTGGTTGAGCGTTCCTCTTCCAACTCGTGCCTGATCGTCTTCGCCATCGCAAGGTACTCAGACGCCAAACCGCTCATTTCAGATTTCTGAACGACCAATTCGTCAACCAATGCCTTGATCTTGTGATACGCCTTCTTGTACTTGATCAGTTTATTCACGATTCGGTGGTAGTCAGCCACCTCGACTTTCGGAGCGTCAGCCTCCTGCTCGAGCTGTTGCACAAGATTCCTGGTCGATTCCAGTTCACCAAGCAATCTGGATCGAAGCTCTTGTTCATTCTTCAACAGAACCTGTACCTCAGCTGATTTTCGCTCTGCTTCATCAGATTGATGCTGAAGTTTTTCAAGGTCACCCTTGAGCTCAGAGTTCTCAGCGCTCAAGGCAAGCACCTGTTCCTCGCTCTTCTGAGCAACCTCCGTGGCCTCCTCACTGAGTGATCGCTCCCGCTCCAAAAGTCTGAGCGTCTCTGCCAGTTCTTCGCTGGAATTTGTCGCCTCGTCCATCATCAGATTGATTCTGCATTCACGCTCCTTTAACGTCGAAGACTGCAACGATAACTCTTCCTCGTCTCGGATCGAGCGTTCTTTGAGCTGGCTGCAGCGAGCTTCCTCAAGAGAAAGATCACTCGACAACTCATCAATCTTCCGTTGTGCGGCCTCAGCATCTGCCGCCTTCACCGACTTCAAACTGGAAACTTCCTGCCGGAATACAACCAACTGAGATTCGCGATCAACGAGCTCAGCCTCCAATTCTTTTATCGCAAGCAGGCCCTTATCGATTTTCTCCTGAAGTTGACGCTCAGCCAACAAGTTGGTTTTGGAAACCTCATCGGCTTTCGCATCCTGATCGGCACAACGACTTTCGACGCGTTCCAAAGAAGACTTCAGCTGATCAGATTCCACCAGCAACCGATCTGCCAAATCAGCTTTGTCGAGGACTTTCTGATTGGCGGCTTCCAGTTCTTTTTCAAAACGAACCGACTGCGCGAGAAGCTGTTCAACCTCCTTTTTCGTTTCAGCCAAACAGGTCGTATTCTGCTGATCAACCTGCTCCAAGGCTGACATTTCTTCGTTGACTTCCCGAACGCGAAGATTGGATTCTTCCAAAGAAGTTACCAGCTGCTCCGCACGCGCCGTTGTTTCGGCCAGCAGCGTTTGCAAGTTCTCGTTTTGTGCCGTTTGATCGGCCAGATGGCTCTTCAGCGTCCCCAGCTCGCTGTCCCGCAACTCACGCTCATCTTGCTGTTGCTGCCCCAGTTGTTTCAGCTGCTCTCTCGCCGTGGTCAGCTCCAGACGAACCTCGCGTTCCGATTCTTTGACTTGAGCCAGTTCACTGGCAAGCGTTTCGAACTGGAGATCAGCTTGATCAGATTTATCCGACTCTTCTTCAGCCCGATGGGGCGACGAAACAGGTTGCCTGACCGCTTCAAAAGTTGTCGGCACCGAAACTGGCTGCGGAGAATCGAGATGACATGCATCAGTACTCGACGACAGCCCAAGCCTGTTTGAGATCCTCGGAAGACCAAAGCGGAAGCTGGCATTTTCTTTCCTCCAACGCCACCACTCTTTGAATCTGTAGATTTCCCACTCGATGCGTTGGTTGACATCATCGAGATACCACGCTGCGATGACGATCAAAAGTCCGATCGCACCTAAAACAACCAGCAACTGGTCACTGCTCAATCCATTGAGCCAACTGCTGAAGTCCGAACCGGGCATCCGGGCTTCCACACCTGCAATCGCGAGCGAATCATTGGGTTGGCGTTCTAATATGGCAGCGGCACCTGACAAAACATCAGAGGTTTCTTCAACGCTGCGCAACGGTGGATCGCTTTGACACATTGGGAGCCCGAAATAAAATTGTCAATCTGGGTTTGGTTTGGCCGCCAATCTCCCTCGTGGGATATTTTAACCGACTGCCCCGAATAAACAATCAAGCGCAACCATCGCCACACACACGAAGAAAAAGCAATGGCTCAGGACACAAGCCACGCAACAAATAGCTGGCCGTGCTGAGGTGCTCAAACGAAAGAAAGTAGAATAAGGAAAAGTCTCGTGACGGTGTCGCTCACTCGGGGTGCCGTTGGCAGAGCAACGTTTGACAGCCACGCTAAGTGCCTATCCCAATACCGCGTAAGCAATCATCACCAATCGGCAACGCACCGGTTAATTGATTCAATACCCAGATCCGGAAGCAGAAATTTTCTCGATTGGGTGCCAAGTCGTTTTGACTTCGCAATAGTCATGAATCAAATAGGGATTGGCGGATTCGGAATCGGACCAATCCAGACACAACTTCCGAACTCGCTTCACATTTGCCGCGCTTTCACGAGCGATCAACTCAAGCTGAGCAGAATTGTCACGATCGAATGCGACAGCGTTCAAATCAAGATGCTTCGCCGCGTGCTCAACCAGTTCGTCCGCGTTTCCTGTCAAAAGGTTAACGACGCCGCCGGGAAGATCAGAAGTGTGCAATACCTCCGCCAACGTGATCGCAGACAATGGTTTCGATTCCGAAGCGAGTGCAACGACACTGTTGCCGCCCGCGATGATCGGAGCAATCGCAGAGATCAAACCCAGCAATGGGCTCTCCTCAGAAGCCACCAGAAAGACTACTCCCATTGGCTCGAGCACTGAAAAATTGAAGTGAGAAGACGCAACGGGGTTCACGCTGCTGAAGATCTGCTGGTACTTGTCACACCAACCGGCATAATAAATCAGCCGGTCAATCGACGACGCAACCTCCTGTTTCGCCTTGGAACCTCCCAGACCCTGAGTTTTCAGTTCGGCAACGAATTGAGCAGATCGACCTTCGAGCATCTCGGCAATTCGATACAGAATCTGACTGCGATTGTAGGCCGTCCGTCCGGCCCAACTCGCCTGTGCCGAACGAGCCGCCACAATTGCGTTGCGAAGATCCTTGCGAGATGACAGGCAGATGCTTCCCAGCGACACGCCACTGACTTCCGGGCTGTAGTAACGCCCTGATTCGGTACGCGGAAACGCGCCGCCGATGTACAGCTTGTACGTTTTGTTCACGGGAACGCGGTTCGAGTCGGATTTCGTTTCGTCTTTGCTTTTCTTTGCCATGATTTTGTCGTTGTTTGCTTGAGTTTCTTCGGGGTTCTGACTTCTGTCGTCCCTACGGGACTTCGTGTTGATAATGCCTTGATACCCCGGACTGAAGTCCGGGGCTACATGCTGCCGTCGCTTCGCGACTTTTGCTGCCTGGACTTTTCCCGCGTTATCAAATGTTATTTTGAAACTTTTTGAACCCTGAATCCTGAAAACTGAGACCGCGCGCTGTGCGCGGGTCTCCAGACCCTGCACTTTTCTTTTCAAACTTTCAAATACGCCGACAGTCCG
>CAYXWX010000026.1:0-24632 GCA_964468915.1 uncultured Pirellulaceae bacterium | reverse complement strand
ACTTTCAAATACGCCGACAGTCCGTGCAGGCCGCCTTCGCGACCAAATCCACTTTCTTTGTAGCCGCCAAACGGCGATGTCGGATCGAACTTGTTATACGTGTTCGCCCAGACGATACCGGCACGCATTTGACTGGTCAGGTTAAAAATTTTCGAACCCTTGTCTGTCCAGACACCCGCAGATAATCCATAAGGTGTGTTGTTGGCTTTCTGAATCGCCTCGGCAACGGTCCGGAAAGTTTGAACAGCCAAAACGGGCCCGAAAATCTCTTCCTGGCCAATCCGATTCGATTGAGCAACTTCGGTAAACAGAGAAGGTCGGCACCAGAAACCTTTGTCTGGAACCGGACAACTGGGCTGATAGAACTGGGCGCCCTCGTCTTTGCCGATTTGAATGTACGAATTGATCGTCTTCAGCTGCTCACGCGAGTTAATGGCTCCAACGTCGGTATTTTTGTCCAGAGGGTCGCCAACAATCAAAGACTCCATGCGATGTTTCAGCTTGCGAATCAATTCGTCGTGAATTGACTCCTGCACCAACAATCGACTGCCGGCACAACAGACGTGACCCTGATTAAAGTAGATCCCGTTGATGATTCCCTCGACCGCCTGGTCAATCGTTGCGTCTTCAAACACAATATTGGCAGCTTTACCGCCCAGCTCCAGCGTCAAGCTCTTTTCGGATCCCGCCAAGGACCGCTGGATGATTTTGCCGACTTCCGTACTGCCCGTGAAGGCAACTTTATTCACATCCGGGTGATTGACGATCGCTGCGCCAACGGGGCCGTGCCCGGTGACGATGTTGACGACTCCCGGGGGCAGTTCGGCCTGTTGAAAAATCTCCGCCAGCTTCATTGCCGTTAATGAAGTGGTCTCCGCAGGCTTGATCACAACCGTGTTACCCGTTGCCAGGGCAGGCGCGATCTTCCATGCCGCCATCAACAAAGGAAAATTCCATGGAATTACCTGACCAGCGACACCCAATGACGTGGGACGTCGATTCGGGAACGCGTAGTTCAACTTGTCTGCCCATCCTGCATAGTAGAAAAAATGAGCCGCCGCGAGAGGAATATCGATGTCGCGCGACTCGCGGATCGGCTTGCCACCGTCCATCGATTCCACCACCGCCAGCTCGCGCGCCTGTTCCTGCATAAGCCGAGCGATACGAAAAATGTACTTACCGCGTTCAGCACCCGACATCTTTGACCACACGCCGTCGTGAGCTTTTCGCGCTGCTTTGACGGCGGCGTCCACATCGGCTTCGTCGGCCTCGGTTATCTCTGCGATCGTTGATTCGGTTGCCGGGTTGATGGAAGCGAAACGTTTGCCCGCCTTCGACGCGCGAAATTCACCATTGATGAACAAATCATACGACGGCTTCAGGTTCACATGGGCTGTGCTTTCCGGAGCAGGAGCAAGGTCCCATGACGATTGAGCATCTTCACTTGGCGTTGCGGTAGACATGGCAAAAAGTAAGAGGGTTAAGATTTACAGGGTAATGATTTTTAATCGGGGACCTTTCAAGCCGGTAGCGAAAGACGATTCAATCCAATGAGAAATAATCGGCCGACTGATAAGCTCCCGTTTGTTGTTTGACGATCTGCATCAAAACGTCATTGGCCAGCGAACTGGCTCCAAACCGAAACCAGTGATTGTCCAACCATGCCTGGCCGAGCGTTTCCTTGACCATGATCAAGTAATGCAACGCCAGCTTCGACTTGGATATTCCTCCCGCTGGTTTCATGCCGACCATCTGACCGGTCGCGAAGTAATGGTCCCGGATGGCCTCCAGCATTACCAGCGTAACCGGCATGGTCGCTGCTGGTTTGATTTTGCCGGTTGAGGTCTTGATGAAGTCGGCTCCAGCGGCGATCGCGATGTCACTGGCTTTGCGGACGTTGTCCAACGTACCAAGTTCTCCCGTTTCGAGGATCACTTTCAAACGAGCCTTTTTGCACGCTTCCTTGACTGACGCAATTTCATCAAAAACGTATTGCGTATCACCTGCGTGAAAACGGCCGCGAGAGATCACCATATCGATCTCGTCCGCACCCTGATCAACCGCCATTCGCACATCGTCCAACTTCAGTTCAAGCGAGCTGTTACCGCTTGGAAACGCGGTCGCGACTGAGGCAACTTTGATCCCGCTGCCATTAACTTCCTGCCTGGCAAGTCCGACAAAGTTTGGATACACGCAGACCGCCGCTACCGTCGGCAACCCTTCAACTTGATCGTGCAGATGCCTGGCTTTGTAACAGAGGTGTTTCACTTTCCCCGCCGTGTCCATACCTTCGAGTGTGGTCAAGTCGATCATATTGAGCACCATCTTCAGGCCCTGCATCTTGGCCTCTTTCTTGATGCTTCGTTTCGTGAACCGAGCAGCGCGTTCGACGACGCCAACCTGATCGACGGTGGGGAAATGGCTGGGGAGAGTTGTCGGCATGAGCGTATGGATCAAGTCACGTTTCGGAATGGAGCATTCAATCTCTCCATCGTAACGCGCCGAAGGCAAATCGGCTGCGATTGTGCCGGAAAAATCTGGTTTTGCGGCCCGAAAGCCGTTTGATTCTGAGCCAAACTGCAAACAAACCTGCATTGGCAGTTCAATTGTTCATCGCAAGCAACCCATCACTCAAGATCTGTCGCTTTGAAAGGTGCCTCGACTTTTCGAGAGGTTCGGGGTTTCGAGAAAACGATCTTCGGCCGGGCTTCACCCTCGACTTCTTCCGCATGCGGACTGTCCGTCCTGCTGAATGAGGCCGCTGGCGATACCGAGGCAGTTGCGGCGAGGGATGCGGCAGTTTTGACGCCAGAAGGCAATCCGATCTCGCCCAGGTACTTCTGTTTTACCTGTTCATGACTGACAATTTCCTCCGCAGTTCCACTGCAAAGAATCCGGCCCTCACTGGCAACATAGGTTCGATCGGTGATCTGCAGAATCTCTCTGGCGGCATGATCGGTAATCAAAATCGCAATCCCAGTGGCGGCAAGTTCGCGTATGACGACCTGAACTCCCTGCACGGTTACCGGATCAATGCCGGCAAACGGCTCGTCGAGCATGATGATTCGCGGTTCGGAAACAAGGCAACGTGCGATCTCAAGTCGCCGACGCTCACCACCAGAAAGTGAACCCGCTTTGGATTTTCGAATATGAGTAATCTTGAACTGTTCCAGCAACTCCTCGGTTCGTTCTCGAACCTGCTTCCGAGAAAAACCCAACAGCTGCATCACACCGCGTAAATTATCCTGAACCGACAGCTTTGCGAAAACACTCGACTGCTGAGGAAGATAACCCATGCCTCCTTCGCGACTTCGTTCATGCAAGGGCCAATTCGTGACGTCTGTGCCTTGAAGCCAGACCTTGCCACGATCCGGCTTGACCAGCCCGCACATCATCTTGAATGAGGTGGTCTTCCCCGCGCCGTTGGGGCCGAGCAAACCAACAATTTCGCCCGGTTCAACACGTAACGAAACTCCGTCAACAACTCGACGACGTCCGTAAATTTTGACCAGGCCTTCTGCTTCCAGAATCGGCATGACGGATCCTTCCGGCTGTAACGACACCTGACGACTAACGAATAAACTTCATGCTTTCGAAGTTTGGAAAATACGGGAAAGGTTTGTTTTTGGTATGCGGCCAGTAGATAAACATCGCTCGACCAATCAACATTTCCCGGCTGACAAAATTAGGCCCATCCCAGACTCGACCATCCAGACTATTGGTACTGTTGTCTCCGCAGGGCAAAAACTGATCCATCAAATCATCTTCAAAATCCTGCAGGATAAACATCGGACGATCATGCTGTTTTTTTCTTTTGAAGAACTCAATCGCCGCAGGATCATCCCATTTCTCTGGCGTTTGAAACAGCCGGACGATGTCCGCAGGATTTGAATTCGTTTCGTTTCCAAGCCACGATCGGTAACGTCTTCCCTTGACCGACGTGTAGTAGACGTCTCTGAGCACGATCAGACGGTTGACGGTCATTTTTCCATTGGCGAAACCGATCCCCAGTGGCTCGGCATCACCGGGATCTTCCTCCGACCACGAGGGGATTGGAACTTCATCCCGAAGGAATTCGGCGGCATCAAAGTCAACCAATTGGCCGTCGATCCACAAATTCAATCGATCGTCTGCGTTGACGTAGCGAACGACATACTGGCCCGTTCCCTGAAGTGTTGTCTGGCCACTCGGTTGCTCCACCGCGTCTCCCTGAGCATCCACGAACTTCACGTCCGGATCGTCACAACTGAGCGTGGCTTTCCCCGTCTGAGCGTCAATTTCGCAGCGGAAATGAGCCCCACCTTCCACCAAATCGACAACCAACGTTCCTTCGGTCGATTCAACCTCAACGGACGCCTCCAAGCCAAGGTCGCCTACCCATTGAAGTCCCAAACTGAATTCATCGCCGCGAGTGCCATATCGCCGATCGTTGTACGCGTCGTAGTCGCCAATCAATCGTCCTGCCGGAACATCGTCAGCCGAAAGTCGGGGCGGCAACGTCCCCTTCTCGATCAGGTCCCATTCATCCTTCAGTGGCACCAAATGCCGATAACGAATCATCTTTGGTTGTTCGTCGGCCTGAATGTGGTACGACGGAATCCCCTGAGTCACTTGCGGATCGACATCAACATCATCACGCCAGGTGTTCCATCGCAAAGGCCATTTCACCTGTTGCAACTGTGACCCGATAAAATTCGTATCATCGACTACGTGCAGCACCGACAACAAACTGTCGTGAGGTTTGCGAGTGATTGATTTCGACCATTGATCAGCCTCACCGTCAACCAAATCCATCGTGTAGATGTCGCCATTTTCGATCACCAGGTTATCTCCCGGTAATCCAACCAGCCGCTTGATGTAGTTTTGCTTTCCGTTGTTCGGATTTTTGAAAACGATCACGTCATAGCGATTGGGTGGCTGACTATCGTACACAAACTTATTGACCAGAATTCGATCACCGTTATTCGATCGATGATCGGCAACCGACCTTGGTCTCATTACCGTTTCGAATCGGCAGATTGGGCAGAACGTGCTTGCTACCTGATCGCGATTGTTGAAAGAAGACCCTGACAGACTGGCTCCCGTCCGATAACGGTACTGACATTGGCCACACTCAAGGTCCATGTGCTGTCCCTGCAAAGACGGAGCCATTGACCCGGTTGGAATAATGAAGGCTTCCGCTTCGAAGCCTCGAAACAACATGGCCAGAATGATCGCCACGATCACAGACTCAATCGTTTCTCTCACACCGAAGTCACGAAAGAAATGAAAGATTCCACCCTGACCGTCTGCATCGAATGCGGCTCGATCATTTGCTGACTTTTTGACCGGTGCACGATCCGACGGAACGTTAAAGGGCTGTTTTTTCCTGCGTTTCTTTGCCATGGCACGCCATCGTCGAATTTCGTGGAATCGAAATAAAAAAGTCATTGATCCGTCGTATTGCTTCAGTACGAAGGATATCAGGTTCCCGTTTGATCTCCTACACGGTTGTGTTCGTGATTGAGGCCTGAATATTCAGTGACTTCGTGAAACGACCCCGATGATTTCGTCCGCCGAAACCGTTGGAACAGGCCAGTGTCGAGAATCGACGGATATCGGCACATTGTCACCCACCAACAGATACTCACCTTCACCAGCCCGTAACTCATTGGTCAATTGATTGCCTCGGACGGGTACGACATCAAAGTAGTGAACGTCTCTCCAGATGCGAAACCGGTCGATCGTCAGGCTTGAATCGCGCCCGCCAATTTGAACGATCGGCGGCACCTCATCCGGCTTGCCAGCTGGCGGAAGCTCGACCGACGCCACAGTGGTTCCATCGACCAGAACAGTCATTCTCCTGTCAAAAGTGCAGACATCGACCGTCAACGAACGACTGCCGCTCCCGAAGCCACCCGCTGATCGCGCCAGCTGACTCTGATATTGGTAACTGCGATCGTTGAATGAAATCGTCTCGGCCGAGCAATCAAATTCCAAATCAAGAAAACCAGCACCACGAATCAACCGCATTACAAACTGGCAACCTTCTTCTACTTGAAAATCGACGCTCACCCAAGCGTCACTCATCGAATGCAAGTTTCTATTCACATCCAGATTCGCTGCGTACCAATCTTCCAGCAGAGCAGGGTGGTCGCGCGGCATCGAACTGGAGACGCAACGCCATTGCTGGTACGCCAACCATTGCGTGACTTTCGAACGCTGGCTCGCAGGCGAAAATATCCAGGTGGAATCGACGACTTGCCAGTCGGTAGCATTGCTCGATGGTTGAAGTCTTCGCAGGACGCTGGTTGAACTGAACTGAGAATCGAAAACAGGCACTCGCATCTGCCTGGCAATGTCGATTGATTTCCGAACAATCTTGCCATCAGCATAGATATCACCGTCGATCATGCTCAGTGACTCACCGGGCAACCCGACGATGCGTTTGATCATTGCCGGGTGACGATCGTTTGCTCGAATTGCCACGACATCCCATCGGCTGAACTTTGGAGTCGCATCCCCGCCGGCACGATCTTGAATTTGCACCCGCTGCGCCGATTGAAGCACAGCCTCTGATGAGTCAATTTCGCGGAAACCGCAATTTGGACAAACCAACTGACCGGGCAGATCCTCCCGAGTGCAACCAATGCGAAACGGATACTTGCACTGTCCACACTCGACCTGAACGTGTTCGCCCCAAAAGGCAGGCGCCATCGAGTTACCGGACACGACTGCGTCGATGCTGGAATCCGTTTCTGCCCTGCAACCGGCCAACAGAGACACCGTTCCCGTCAGCAGCAGACTCACACAAATATAAACTTCGATTTTCAAATTCAGTTTCACTCTTATCCGGCCCGTGGTGGCACTCACGACGATAAAGTAACATGTAGCAATCCATATTCGAACGAGCCTTCGATTTAATTCTCACGTCACTCATGCGACCTGCAAACTTTCAACTGGCTCCACTTCTGATCGTTGTGATTGTCTTATTGGTCCCAGTTGCCCCTTTCGTGATTTTTGGGGCATGGATGGAATCAAACATCATCAGCTGGCTCGAATCGTCCTTTGTTTCCGATCGACCGCTGACCGTTGCTGCGATCACGACAGGCCTGTTAACGGCAGACATTCTTTTACCTGTTCCATCGAGCGTTGTTTGCACCTGGGCAGGGCGTGCGTTGGGAGCAGTTCCAGGATTGATAATCAACTGGATCGGTTTGACTCTATCGTGTCTGGCAGGATACTGGCTGGCTCGAATTTTTGGCCACCCGATCGCCAGGCGACTGATCGATGCCGAGACTCTCCACCGGCTTGAAAATGCACATCAAGCCAAAACAACGTGGACACTGACCGTTTGCCGAGCCGTTCCCGTACTGGCCGAAGCAAGCGTGTTGCTGGCGGGTTTACAGAAATTGCCCGCGCGTCAGTTTTACCCTCCGGTCATCGCAGCGAATCTGGGTATCGCAATCGCTTACAGCGTGCTTGGAAGTTTCTCGACACAGCATGGCTGGTTCCCGGCTGCGATCGCCATTTCGTGCTTTCTACCACTGTTTCTGCTCTCCACATGGAAGCGTTCTTTACTCAAACTTGAAACCTGAACATGCCAGATCCTCAAGTCATCAACCATCCGTTAGTCCACTGCCACATCACCCGATTGCGCGACAAAACGACTTCGTCATCAGAGTTTCGGCAATCGATCAAACGACTCGCCATGCTGTTGGCTCACTCGGCGACTGAAGGCTTGCCAACCAGCGAGGTTGAAGTCGTTACTCCATTAGAAACGACAACAGGACAGGAACTGAGCAACCGCATCGGCCTGGTTCCAATTCTGCGAGCCGGTGTCGGAATGGTCGAGCCAATGCTGGATTTGATCCCCACGTCCGAAGTCTGGCATCTTGGCCTTTATCGCGATGAAGCAACCGCTCAACCGGTTCACTACTACAGCAAGCTGCCGCCAGCGAGCCCTGTTGATATCGCATTTGTGCTTGATCCAATGTTGGCCACTGGAGGCTCCGCGTGCATGGCGGTTGATGCGCTCAAGCAGTGGGGAGTCACCAACATCAAAATGCTTTGCATCATTGCGGCACCCGAAGGAATCGAAAAACTTCGCAGCGAGCATCCGGATGTCGAAATTCACACGTGTGTGATCGACCGCTGCCTGAACGAAGATCACTACATCTGTCCCGGCCTCGGCGACGCAGGCGACCGAATTTTCAACACTTGATCATTCTCATTTCGTGAACAAAACACCGCGACTGGCGGTTTTTTACTGAAAACCTCGGCAAAATTGAACCAAATTTCAGCCGCAGGACAACGGCAAGCTACGCTCTTGGGTCACTTTTCAGCGTCGTTTGAGCTTTCACCTTGATTGGGTTCCTTTCCTTACCGATTCGGCTACTGGGCATTGTGCTCATGACCGCATTCATGGTCAAAGCCATGGCCCCGCTACGGTCGATGGAACTCAAACTCGCTGCGCTGAAATCAGATTCCGGGATCAACGCGATTACTACCGCTGAAACGACTCAACCGAGCGGGTCGTCACTCTTGTCCCTCGGACTTGCTGCGGTGGCCGTGATTTCCATCTGGTTGATCTACCAGACGTACCGGCAACACATTGGTCTGGCCGAGGGCGAACTTCGCAACCGCCGCGGAAACCAGATCTAGTGCATGTTGCACTTAACTGTAGCGTCTGCGGCGTTGAAAAACCGAGCGAATCATCATTCCGTGAGCCTCAAAAGCAAAAAATAAAACGAGACCCTCCGCAAGTAACAACCCTAAAAACGAGTTGGAACAAAGCACTAGACTTAAACGAAACGCGTTCTAAACGGTCGCTGATTGTGCTGCCGATTTTTCATAACCATTTGGATTCGCTGAGTGCCAAGCCCAAGCGGTGGCGATGATCTGCTCGGGGTCGGTGTACTTTGGAATCCAGCCAAGTTTCTCTTTGGCAAGACTCGCGTCGGCGACAAGCTCTGGTGGATCGCCCGGCCGTCGCTCACCTTCAATCGCCGGAATTTCGTGCCCCGTGACCTTGCGACACGCGTCGATAATCTGTCGAACACTGAAGCCGTTGCCAGTCCCCAGATTCACACACAACCCTTCGCCAGGATGCAAACGTTCCAACGCGGCAAGGTGAGCCGAACCCAAGTCATCCACATGAATGTAGTCCCGGACACAGGTTCCGTCCGAGGTATCCCAATCGCTTCCGTAGATCGTGACGTGTTCTCGCTGACCGAGCGCGGTCTGAAGCACAATCGGAATCAAGTGAGACTCGGGATCATGATCCTCACCAATACAACCCTCGGGCGAAGCTCCCGCCGCGTTGAAATATCTGAGCGCGGCGTAGCCAAAGTTGTAGGCATGAGCGTAATCGGATAACGCTCGCTCGATCGCCAACTTGGTAAATCCGTATGGGTTGACGGGTTGCTGAGGCGTTTGCTCGTTAATCGGAACTGTGTCAGGCTCGCCGTACGTTGCACAAGTGCTGGAAAAGACGATTTGCCTGACATCCGTTGCTCGCATCGCTTCGAGCAACTCAATCGTCGCCGAGATGTTGTTCAAGTAGTACTTTGCCGGATCGATCACCGACTCGCCCACCAACGCACAGGCAGCGAAGTGCATCACCGCATCGATCTTGTGATCGCCCAGCACCTGAGTCACCAGGTTGCGGTCATTCATTTCACCCACGATCAATTCGCCGGCTGTCACCGCTTGGCGAAACCCCGTTGAGAGATTATCCAACACAACGGGATGATGCCCATCTGCGGCAAGCAACCTGACCATGTGCGAACCGATGTAGCCCGCACCCCCGACAACCAGAACGTTCATTTCAAATCCACAAAGAGCTCTTCAACGACGCATCACATAACTATCGACAATTATAATCGAACTTTGGGGATTTTAAGCCACGCGAGCTGACAATGTCTGCCGGGTGCAGATTCGGTCGACGGTTCGTTGCGGGTGGTGCCGATTGATCCATTCATACGAGAAATATCCGGCTGTTTTCCGATAGTGATCGATATGAGTCACCATTTCCGTCACACACTGAGGTAGCTCAAATGGACTAGCTGCGATGACCCCAACCGCTCCGATCGGCAACTCTTTCTCGACCGATTCGCTGGAGTACAACTCCATGGAGAAATTGCGAATCGTCATTGTGCCGGTGCCGAACGCATTGGTCAGAGAGAACGTCATTCTTCTACATTCGGGGCGCAACGGGAACAACAACCTTGGGGAACTTTTCTCGCGAGGCACCCCAATCGCTTGCGCCGTCATAGAAAGAACGTTTTCGTTTGAATCAAACTGTTTACACTCCACCCGAACGTACTGCCCGTGCTGGCGAGGCCAATGCCAATCGAATCGCACCACCGCCGCTCGGTCACCGTCATCACAATCAATGGTTGCACCAAAGGGGTATGAACGCTCGTCGAACGACCAGACGCCGCTGGGCCCGGGGACATTGGCACGATCGAACTGAAAATCAGAATGCTCTGACCTGCGCCGGAGACTATTCAAACGTTGAAATTCAGCAACGTGTTGCTGGATGGGTTGTTGAATTTGATCCGCCAGCCAAGTTCCGGCTGGCACCACGACCGGTTTCCCACACGCGAGCATTTCAACGAGGATTCCAGCACAACGACTGAAGTAGGATCTTGCGTCATAGCAAAACAGACCCACATCAGCCGCTTGAAGCAACTGCCGATATTCGTCTCGGGGCAAGGGATGTGTTACATAGTTAATGGGATTCTTCGCAGCGGTGTCAGCGTCACAAAACGATTCGTTAGTAGCTGACTTGTCTTTTATGTCGCTGCGTGCTCCATAACTCAGCTCCAATCGGCGTTTGCCAAAGCGTTTTTGTTTCGGGCGTTGGACCAGCAGATTCGCTTTTCCTGTCTGCAATAAAGGTTCGTCAATTTGATTGACCAAATCTTGCAAGCGAGAGGCCTGACCTTTCTCGCGACGTGTTGCTCCAGCACAAACGAGCGTAACTGGTCGTTCTTTGATCGCAAATGACGTGGCGGATGGACCTTGAATCGAACGATTGTCCGGCAGAAAGTCGCTGGAGATCGGGTAGGGTAGCGCATCAAACCGAGCCACCCCGAGGCAATTCAACTGATCGGCCAGCGTTTCCGTTGTGGCGTAAAGCTTCATTGAATCCAAGGGGAACTTTCGCATCGCCATCAACATCGCCCGACGAGTTCTCACCATCGCCACACGCTGCGATTCATACTCTGGCGTCCATCCATCAAACAAATTGAAATGGAATAAAAAATGCCAGTTTGCTCTCATCGCTGCCGGACGAGTTGCCAAAAAATCGGCGGCACCAGCTACTTCCAACTCAGACGAAGCGGCAACCAGCACCTGATCACCCTGCTCGGGATCAAGCGAATGAAAAAACTCCCGACAACCAGCAGCGAACCAACGTGAAATTCGTTTCCGACGTCGCTGGTCCAGTAAGTCACGAATCGGTTCGAGCCATTGAGCATTCCGGAATCCCGTGGGCCCAGCATCGATCTGGCCAAGCGGTCTGGCTCTTTTGCTGTTTCGCAATCCGGCCAACCAGCTGTCACCTTGATAAACCGTTTCACGAAATACTGCCCGAACATCTCCCAACTGCTCCAGCGAGCGTTTCAATTCAACCGTCGATTTTTTCCGATTCTGGAGCAGTTTTCTGTGGCAACCGATGCTGACGCTTCTTCCTGATTTCCGCGCGGATTCTGCAACACTTCGAACGTAGTCGAAATGATGCCCGCCGGTATCTTTGAGTGAGTGATCGATCAGAAAAAGCTTGTCCATCAAGGCATCGTAGCCGCGTTTCAAACCAACGGTCAATCTCAAGAATCGCCGGACACGAAAGACTCTCTGAATGCTAGCACTCGTTGAGATTGACCCTTCCAACTGGATCAAAGTACAAGAAGGAAGCGAGAAATCGCGCTCTGCTGAACGAATGGATTGGAAGCTTGCATGGAGGGTTTCCATGAACCTGCCAACTGTCACACAGAGCACCGATTTTCCGCTCATCCACGGTCAAAAATCAGCAAAAATTTACTCAGCCGCAACCGAAAATGTCAAACGATCGCCGCAACGTTGTTATCCTCCCATACTTTTGCGAGGAAGAAGTCGAACGGTATCTGAAGATCGCCGAGAAAATTTCCACTTTTCCGCGACCGGATCAGTACTGCGAATTTCTACTGGCGGCCAGCCCGCGTACAACGACAAGCCAACGCCTCATTGACGCCTACAGTGCACTGGGCAAGACGACCGCTTTTCAGAGCCCGACACAAATTTTCGGATATCCCGAAGGGCCAACGGCCATGTTCTGGGACTGCATGGATTTTTTGTCCGAGAACTTTTCGAACAGCAGTGGATTCGGATTGTGGCTGGAATCGGACATGGCGCCGACTCAACCTGACTGGCTGGATCGACTGGCGGCCGAGTGGCATGGTGGTCCGGAAAAACCGATCATGATGGGCTGCTTCGTGCCTGATGTTTACCGGAAGCGTCTATTCAAGCGGCCTCGCCTGATTCTGGATCATCACATCAATGGCGGCGCTTGCTATGCGATGGATTTCGCTCGTCACATGCCGGAATCTGCCCGCGAAGGTTGCTTCGACATGGTCGTCTACCGTTACGCCCACGAGGTTGGCCGCGCAAAACGAAGTCGGCAGATCGCATTTTCCACCAACCAGCGAATACGGCGGGACCTGAGTGATCGCGGCAAAGTTCTGGTACACGGTTTTCAACAGGACAAGGACCGTTTTATCGACCAGTGCGTAGCGCCGTTAACGGGTATCGAGAAAGCAACCGCGTCTTTGAATCCAGTGCTCGATCGATGGGAAACCTTTAAACGGACTGCCAAAATCCGGCTGACCAACGGAGGCAACCACCGCGACACACTCGACAGCGTGCTACTGGCCCAGCGAAAACTTGAACTGTCCGACAACCAATCATTGGGCGTTCAACGAGCCGCTTGACCGCTCGCTTGCCCCCCTCATACTCCCTCCCTTCTGATGCTCGCCTTTTATGGTCTCTCCCGCCGACATCTCTGTCCACCACTACAGCACTTTCCCGCACGGTGGTGCGGCCATGGCAGCTCGACGACTGCATCTGGGCCTTGGCCAGCACGGTCTGTCCAGCCATTTTCATTATCATCGCAACGAAAGTGGCGGAAGGCAGCAAACTGGAATCGGCAACCTTGAGCAGTTGTCATTCGATCGAACCGCTCATTTGAAATCGGACGCCGGCCATCCGCTGGACTGGGTTTCCTTCCGTCTCGCTCGGTTCAAGGAAAAGCAGATTCACCGACTCTATGAACGGCATCTGGCAAATCGCCCCGGCGGTTTCGAGACCTACGCGATGGCTCGGCTGCCATATCCGACACCTGTGCCGACCCCAAACGATCTGAGCGAGACACAAATCGTTCATCTCCATTGGATATCGTTTTTTCTGGATTATCCTTCCTTCTTTGATTCGATTCCTGACAGCGTTCCCGTCGTGTGGACTTTGCATGACACCAGTGCGTTTACCGGTGGCTGTCATTTCGTATCAGGATGCGGGAAGTTCAAAAGCGGGTGTGGATCTTGTCCTCAAATTCAGCGGCCGGGTCCCAACGACGTTTCCCGAAATTCGTTTGAAGCCAAAAAGGAAGCACTCAAGAAAAAAACCGTTCACGTTGTTTCCCCCAGTGAGTGGCTGATGCAGATGGCGAAAGCGAGTCCAGTCTGGCCTGCGAACACTCAGTTTCACAAGATTCATTATGGCTTGGACCTGAAAAAATTCAGACCTTCTGACCAGGCTGCTGCTCGACGCGAGCTTGGGCTTCCAACTGAAAAAAAGCTGATTGCGTTCGGTGCGGCCAACGTGACAAATGAACGAAAAGGGTTTTCGTTTCTTGCCGACGCACTGGCAAAGATTCAACATAAGCTTTCGCAAGAAGTCGAATGCGTGGTGTTCGGTTCAGGCAAGATGGAGTTTTCGCGTCCATTACCGCCAGTACATTCGATGGGGTATATCGATTGCACAAATCAACTGAATAAGATTTACTCGGCGGCCGACATGGTGGTCGTTCCCTCGGTGGAAGACAATCAACCTCAAACCGGGCTTGAAGCGATGGCTTGCGGCACTCCCGTTGTCGCATTCAACGCTGGAGGAATCCCGGAATTCGTTCGACACGAGCAAACGGGGCTGCTTGCCAGATCCGCTGACTCGGACGATCTGGCGAAACAAATGACTCGGCTGGTCAAAGATTCGAATCTGCGTCGGCGGCTCAGCGAAGCCGCTCGATCAATGATGGAAATGGAATTTGAAACCGAAACTCAGGCGTGGCAACACCTGATTCTCTATCGAGACATTCTGAAGTCGCGAACAGCGAATGATGCTTACCATGCTGCCTCGCCACAATCCACAAGAAAGCGTGCGGCCTGATCATTGATCGATCTGCCACGTGTCAGCCGCGGCGACATCACACCGGAGTGAAGACGCCAATGGTCGCATCCACCAGATCGTCTTCCACAAGAATCACCGCGGTATCGCCGTTTGACAGTCGATCCGTCGCTCCGGGCACACGAACATAATCCTGCTGGATAACTGCCACGATCAGGCATCGATCGGGAAGTTCAAGATCGGCCAGCGATGATTCGGTGGCGGGCGAACCGTCCAGAACATCAACCTCCAGGACATTGATCAATCCACCCGGCATTTTGGCGCGGCTGATCACGATGCCATGGTTAAGGTAAGCCAGAATCTGCCGGGCCATCACACTTTGCTCGCTGACCGCCAGATCGATTCCAAGCTTCTGAACAATACTGGAGTAGTCGGGACGACCAATGACCGCCATGATTTGATCGGCTCCCAAGTCGTCCGCTTCAACGCCCAACATCATATTGTCTTCATCATCGCCGGTACACGCAACGAATACGTCAGCGTTACCCACTCGCTGCTCTTCCAGGTTTTCGCGACGTGTTGCATCCCCATGCACGACCGTAGCCGTTTCCAGAATTCCAGCGAGAACCTGACAGCGGGACTCGTCAGAATCCAACACCATCACTTTGTAACTTTCACGCTCCAAAGTACGAGCCAATTGTAAACCGGTTTCGCCGCCACCAGCGATAACGACTCGTTTCATTTTGGTCCCACCGCTTTTGAACATCGCTTTCACAACCTTGATGTCCTCGGGGCGACTGAAGACGGTGACTTTGTCGCCAACTTCAAGTTGGTCATCCGCGGTCGCGATCCACACACGCTTCTCTCGCTGGATCACACCGATCCGCACATTCGATGGCAGGCCGAGATCACGAATGGGGCTGGCGGTTGCTTTTCCCGCGTGGCCAACCACAATCTCCTGAACTTCCAAGCCACCCCGCGCGAATTGCTCAACCACGACACTACCCGGGTCACGAATCGCCCGTGCCAGCTCCATCGCAGTCAGGTGCTCAAGCGATAACATTCGATCGATCCCAAAATGTCGCTGGTAATCAAACGTACTAAGGTCGCGGAAAACGGGCGAGTAAACTCGAGCGATCGAGCGGCGAACGCCCATCGCCTTGGCCATGCTGGCAGCAACAATGTTGACTTCATCTTTTCCGGTCACCGCCAGACAAACGTCGGCGGTGCTCACCCCAGCCTGAAACAACACGCTGGACTGGGATGCCGATCCGACAATTGCCCGAACATCATAAGTCTCATTGATCAACCGAACCATTTCTGGATCGATATCAACAACGGTAACGCTGTGCTCCAACTGACACAGACGATCGGCAATGGAGGTCCCAACGGTCCCGGCACCAAGGATGATAATGTTCATGTTGAAGGTTCTTCTTGGAATTTTGTAGTTTTGAAGATCCGAGACGATGGCCCCATCGAGGTTGTGATTTTTTAGAAACTTGGTTCGTAGTAAAGCCTACAGGCTTTTGGGATTATTAGAAACAAGCGACTAAAGCCGCTACTACGAACGGCGATGCACAAAATGTGCACGGCCACGGTTGAAAAATCACAACCTCGTCCGCGGCGACCGGACGAAGTTTATCTGAACTCGATGCTCCCGGGCGTATTGATTTAGTGCCGAACATAATGTCGATGGAAAAACCAAAACCCGATACGTGAGTGGGGGACGAAGGATCCCTCGCTGCCGCGGCGGGTTGTGATTAAACCAACACGCCGTCCCGTCCCGAGCGACTGGCGAAGACTCCTCCGGAGCCGATGCGCTCGCCCCGGATGGTGCCGCCGTTGCTAGCTCGAGGCGAGAGCCCCGAGAAAATTGAATCAAACACCCAACGCCCCGGATGGGGCCGGCGTTTGTTCCGAACTGGTTTCATTCGATTACCCATTAAATTCCATGAAGAGCCATGCTGAAGGGGACTTTCCGCGATCATCAACTCTTCAGCGTTGCCCGGCTGACACCTGCCGAAACTGCATCACATTCCAACATCGTGCAACAAATCAACGGGACTTCCTAGTCTTCGTCCCCAGCGTACTGAAAAGTCAGCAAGTGATAGCCGGTATCGTCGGTCGTGACGATCATGCCAGCAGGTTTCAAGTGCCGTTCAAGCTGTTCGTAGTCAGGCATCGGTTGTTCATCCAGCGCGATTCGAAGGCGTCCCAACGCAGGAACTATTTCGCTCATGCTATCCAAAAAAGCTTTCGATCGATCGTCGTTGACCAGTCTGACCAGATCCTTGATCGGCCCATCCGGTTTACTGTAGGTAACCGCACAAGGAACATCTGACCCGACGGCTTTCAACAGCGTCTGCATCTGTTCGTTGTACTCGTCATCTTGAGCCAACGCATCGGCATTGCCTAGACTGACGTCAACCAGATGTTTCAGCATGTCGACCGAGTCACAAATCACAAGGCTGCTGTCGAGCAGACAAAATGCTGGCTCGGCAAACCTCATGGGGATATCGCCCATCCGCTCCTTGACGCGTTTTTCTCTTCGTTCACGCCGCTCCTTGTTGGGTCGATCAACCACCCAGATGGTCACACCTTCATAGTCGATCACTTTCGGTGCCGTCCGTCCTTGTTCACGTGCACTCTCGATCAGAGCATCGATGACTTCCCTCGCTTTGTCGACATCGTCGAGACCAACAGCCACCGAGTTACTGACTGCGTTGAGCAAATAGTCGGCGTCCTGATTCGACCATTGAGTGAAAGTCAGTCGACCGTCGAGCGGTTCCACAATATCGGTGTAGAGGTCCAGTCCGACACTGTCTCGCAAGGCTTCAACGCCGTTGGTTTGGAACTCGCCCTCCCCGTTGATCAGGTCAATCAGCTTTTCCATTTCTGTGACCAACTGTTGAGGATCCCAATGCGTGGAGGCGTAATTGGAAGCATCCGCAGGCACCCACGGCTGTGGTTTACTTTCGCCCGGCTTGAGCGCTAACATTTCCAGGATCCCCGCCCGTGGGTTGGCCAGCAGCAGATGACCATGAAAGACGCCATTGAACTGCTCGCTTTGAAATGCGGCACTTCCTCCGAGCGCAAGAATTCCATCGAGCCCGACCGTCGGAAGAAAATTCATCGCCGCCAAAGCGGCCGCATTGCCGCGAAATCCGCTTCGTGCCAGTGAAATCGGATCGATGAAAAAGCGAAGTTCCGGCTGGATGTCCTTTGTGTCGCGACATCGATTCATGATCGTCACGAACTTTCGGTTCTTCGAAAGCGGACGCACTTTCTTGACCTCCTGGCCCTCCCAGCGAGCCAAAATCGCCGCTAGTTCATCTCGGGACGTGCAGCTGACAAACCAACCGTCCCGAACGAACGCGTGTGCCTGACGTGGCGCATCAGGAATATCGAACGTATAAATTTCGACTCCCGATTCATCAGCTTCTATCGTTTCGGTAAGCCCTTGATCGGATAGCTGATCCTTCCACGTCTCGGTCGCACCAAGTGCGGCTTGAGCAGATTCTGATTCCGTGTCCAGCTCGATCGCGACAAGCACTTCCAGATTTTTTCGACGTGGTGCAATCAACGCCACGCACATCTCACCAGTCGGCAGTTCACGAATCTGTTCCAGCGTCATGCCAACTTTATCCTGAACGGACTCCGCGTACGCCGTTTCCGCTTCTTCGTACATTCTTTCCAGAAACGGAGCGATGTTCTCGTCTTCCATGATTCCGGCGCCAAACATTCGGGGTATCGTTTCCTGAACGTTATCGACTTGAAAATAGACAACGGTCGTTTCCGGCAACAAGTCCTCAGTGGCAGGCCGAGGCGGCGCGTCTTGAGCGAGCACGGATGCGTTTATCAGCAGGACAACCAGTGTCGCCAACGCGAAACGAGTCACTCGATTCCGAAAACTCAATGGGCACGCCAGAAGATTAAGATTTGATTCGTTCATTCTTTGTCCATAACATGATCTGTCGGTTGAGAATCCTGTTGATTCGCAACAGGAGTGGTTTTCCTGGCAAAAATCCGAAGGCACTCGCAAACTCTGAAGCCTTGCTATCGGTCGATTTTCCGACATTTTCGAGCCGTCAGGTTATCTGACCCCGCAATTGTATCAGCATTTTCAAGACTCACACGAGCGGCAGCCGATACGATAACGTCACGTCCGTTTTAAAACGAATCGAGCCGACATGCGCTATATCGCCTTCATCTTGTTTCTAAGTGTCACCCTATCCTCACGTCAAGTGATTGCTCAGGGGACGCAATTTCCTGACACAGGCGTGGGAGCTCCAGTTGATCAAACTGCTGCGCCGGTCAACACGGGTGACGCCGGGGACGCGACGGGGCAGGGCACCGGGGGAGGTGGGGGAGGTGGAGCATCAGGAAGCGATGGCGTGGTCGAGCCTGTTGAGTTGGAGCTTGGGGGCGACGTGGAAGATACGCGTAACCAGGGTTTCGTTGGTGCGACTGCCGATCGTGTCCAGGAACTCGGATTCGTGGGTGCGTCGTCTGAAACAAGTGGCCCACCGCTCAGTGACGGCGCTACCTTCGGTGGCGGGGTTAACAACAGTGGAACGCAAGCTGGTGGTGGCGGAGGTGGCAATCAGTTCCAGGGCGGTGGATTCAACGGCGGATTCGGAGGCCAGAACCAGCTTGGCGGTGGAACTCAAAATGGCTTTCAAGTGATTCGGCGCAATCTGCGAGCCAATCTGGTGCCTCGGTTTGAGGTTGCGCCCGTGTCAAACGAACAAACTGCCGTCCGTTTTCAAAGTCGCATCGCCCGGCAACCCGTGCCGCGGTCATCCGTTCAAAACGGAGCTGGTTTATCCATGCAAGGCAGCCCGATTTCAAGCGTCAACGTCGAGGTTGAAAATCGGACCGCTGTGTTAACTGGCTATGTTGGCAGTCCATCCGAACGCGATCGATGGGAGCGCCAACTGCGGTTGGAACCCGGCGTCGACAAGATCATTAATCAGATCGAGGTTGTTCCAACCCTCACGAATCCAGAACGTTGACCTCGCCGAACTCCATCGATTTGAAATTCAACGAGTCAACTGAATTCGATGCTCAGTTCGCCCAATTCACCATTGTCAGTTGCGGTGTCGATTCCATCGCCGCCATCAAGGAGATCAAAACCCACTCCTCCTCGCAACTGATCGTCACCCGCGCCGCCAGACAACTGGTCATTACCATAGGAGCCAAGCAAAAGGTCAAAGTCGTCACCACCCTCAAGCTGATCATTTCCGCCGCCGCCTGCCAGATAGTCATTGCCCTCTTCGCCACGTATGACGTCATTGGAGCGGCCACCGAACAAGCGATCTTCGCCGAGGCCGCCACGGATGAAATCCTCACCGTCTCCGCCATAAATCAGGTCGTTTCCCGATTCGCCGTACAACCTATCCTGACCGTCGACGCCATGAAGCGTATCATTTCCCAGGCCGGCAAAAATGTAATCGTCGCCTTTATTGCCGTACAAAAGGTCGTCACCATCTCCGCCAAAGATCACGTCGTTTTCTGATCCACCACGAACAAAGTCGTCGCCACTCTCCGCGTAGATCAGATCACTTCCCTCGGCACCGTCTATTCGGTCGTTGCCGTCACCTCCATAAATAGTGTCGTCGCCTTTCCCTCCAGCGACAGAGTCATTGCCTGCACCTGCTTCAATACGATTGTTTCCAAACTGGCCGAAAATCACATCCGAGCCATCACCACCCTTGATCAGGTCGTCGCCGTAAGATGCATAGATCCAGTCGTTATCGTTCTGTCCATAAACAGTATCTTTTCCGCCTCCGGCAAAAATGGTGTCGTTGCCGTTGAAACCGAACAGTTTGTCGTCACCTCCGGCACCATCAATGAAATCATCGCCTTCACCCGCATAGATCGTATCGTTTCCGATTCCGCCGCGAAGTTCGTCTGCGCCTTCAAGGCCGCTCAGATAGTCATCTCCATCCTGTCCCCACATCCGGTCGTCACCTTCACCACCAAACAAGGTATCGTTACCCAATCTTCCATAGATTCGATCATTCCCTTCATGCCCCGATATCCGGTCATCGCCAGCCCCGCCGTAAATCGTATCGTCGCCGTCACGAGCATAGATAAACGTTCGGTCGGTTACGTTCAGGCTGATTCGAATCGTATCGTCACCGGAAAATGAATCGATGCGAACCGCCGAAAAATCATCGCGGCTGAACCGTCCCAACGAGCCCTGATCGGTTGCCACTTCAAGCTCGTTCCCTACCCTGAAAACACGAATTTCATCGTCAAGATCAGTTCCGTTTACATACAGCAGATCCGATTCAACATATGCCTCGACGCTTTGAGGAAATTCGCCAAGGACTTCCCAACCAATATCTGACAACGCAGCCATATCCAAAGCCGTTGGAAATTTCCGCATTCCCGGACTGACATACGGGCCCAACAAAACAGGCCGACCATTTTCGAGGGTCCCGTTGACGAAGTGACTGCCAGATGAATCAACCGCCACATATCCGTCTCCGTCGAACTCCGCCGTCACAGCCTCACCTCGGAACTCGCCGTCGATAATCTGGGCTTTCCACGAAGGAGCGAGGCCAAATCCAAGTACGTGGAATATTTCATGAATGGCAACCGTACGAAAATCGTAAGCACCTGATCCCTCGGCCACCGGGTTCTCGCCAAAGTGCCAACTGTAGTCAGTGTCATCGAACATGATTGTGCCACCCCACGGGGCAAAATCGGTGCGGTTCGCCACTCCAGCCTGGCCACGCTCCCGAACAGTCTGGTAAAAATTGCCACTGCTGGTGAAAGACCCTGGAGCAGCACGCCCAAGTGCCGCGCCACTCAAATCGTGAGCCCCGGCAAAGATGCGAATCTCATCTTGAGCGACATTAAAACCAGCCTGGTGAGCGATCCATTGACCATTACCCGGATTGAACAACCAGGGCGTCCATTCCTGGTTTCCAGCGGGCGCAATCGCGTCCAGACTATCCCCAAGCAAATCACTCAGCTGGGCCGCCACATCTTCAAGGGCTTCTCGACGTTCAGCGACGTCGAAGAAACCGGTCGAGTCGAGAGAATAGTCGATCGTAATTGTCGCCGAGAGAAGTTCACGCGACTCGAGTCGTTCAACCTGCAAAGGAACTGAGCTAAGGCTACTGCTCGGCGACGCATCAGCAAGACCAAGAAGGCATTTCTTCACTCCGAAAAAAAGCGATCGCGTCCACGATAAGATCTTTTGAGACATCGGGGGAACCCTCGGGTGGTTTGCGTTTTCAGAAATCGATCCAAAACCCCCACGCTTCGGGTCGATCAAGGACGTTAGTCTATCGAACAGCCGGCCGCCTCGAAAGCCTTCTCATCTGGGCTCGTGCAAGCAATGCTCACGCAACATACAATCCAACCGAGCGCGAATCGCGAATGTTCAATTCCCGGACAGATAATCAACCACCAGCACCTGCTCGATTTTCCCTTTAATCAGACTCACAAATTCTTTGTGCGCTGGATGAGGCAGATAAACATCGCGCCCGGCTTCATCCTTGAACGTTACGACAAAACAATGAGTGAATCCCTGGTCGAGATTCTCCGGGCTGACATTCGTACCGTGCTCAAAGTCGACAATCGTATCGATCTTGTCTGGCAATGCCGCAAAAGCATCAACGATTTCCGAGACCTGCGCGTCAGTTGCCGATTCTTTGAATTGGAACAGAACAACGTGACGCAACAACGGATCTTGTTCTGCTTCCTTTGAGCCTACTCCGAACGCAGCCAGCATCTGATCGGCCAGAAAACGATTGCCTTGTTCATTGAAGTGAACTCCGTCGCCAGTCAACACACCCTTTTCCACGTTTTCGGTGTTGATATTCTGCAGATGATCAACAAACCGCTTTCGTAGATCCAGCAACGATGCGTCGGTTTCGCTTGCGACCTTACGTGAGACACTGGAAAACTGTTCCAACATCTCATCCAGCGGGTTTGTTCCAGCCGCCTGCTCTCCAATCACACTGGGCGTACACAAAATCACTCTCGCACCCGTCGCGGTAATGCGAGCGATCAGATCTTTCAGACCGGCTTCGAACAATTCTGGTTTTGTTCCGTTCCCTTTCAGTGAATGCCACACATCATTGATGCCAATGTAGATCACAACGTGAGTTGGATTGTGCTCAAGGACGTCTTTGCTCAACCGTTTCTGCAGGTCGGGAACCTTGTGCCCACTGATCCCCGCATTGATCACGGTGACGTCGCTCAAGTCGTTTTCGGCCAACGCGTTCTTGAACAGCGTCACGTACCCGGTTGGGTGCCCGCCTTGTTGCGTCAGTGAATCCCCCAAAAATACCACTCGGTCCCCCGCTTTAAGACTGTCCACAGCCTGAGCGACCACATCAGAATCATTCATCGCCATCAATCCCGATCCACTCAGTAGTGCCAGCGTCCCGCAGACAATGCGAAACGCCTTCATCAATTTTAAACTCATCAGATTCGACCCCAGCTTGGACTAAAACCTATCCCAAAACCTTGAAGCCGAACGGCTTAGCAACGGTTGATCTCGCACAAACCGTGGCAAGTACAGGAACGGCTCAATTCCGGAATGGGTTCGCGGACAGGTTCTTTATTGATCAGACAACAAAATCATCAGGAACCTCAACATCATTTTCCTCAACTGCCATCACACCGTAACAATTTCGCCAGACTGAGTCGATCAGGGCTTTTCTGTTTCGATGTCTGCGAAAAATGATACAATCTGCGACGCTTCGTCTGGGCAAGCGGGTTCAATGCAAACGAAGCCGCCCTTTGTGGCTTTTTCGCAAAAAGAGCCGGTCACTCTGAATACAAAAGAACACCATGAACCATCGATCACGCCGTCATTTTCTGAAATCAAGCGTCGCTGCCGGAGTCTTCACCAGTTCGATCGCGGGGGGTCGGTTGCTGACAGCCGGTGACACCAACAGCGACATCAATTTAGGGTTCATCGGTTGTGGCGGACGATCGAAGAATCTGATGAATGTGTTCGGCAGGATTACCGGGGTCAACATCACAGGACTTTGCGACCCGGACGCACAACGGCTTGGCGCGGCGAAGGACCTGCACCCCAAAGCACGAGGCTTCGCAGACATGCGAGATCTGCTGGACGGCGAACAAGTCGATGCCGTCGTGATTGCAACGTGCAACCATTGGCACTGCCTCGCAGCGATCTGGGCCATGGAAGCCGGCAAGGACGTCTACGTCGAGAAACCGTTATCGCATTCCCAGTGGGAGGGCGAACAAACCGTGGCTGCCGCGAGAAAATACGATCGAGTCTGCCAGATTGGAACACAGCAGCGATCCGACCCGATGCAGGCTGAGATCAAGAAGTTTCTGCATGATGAAAAAAACCTTGGTGAGATTCAGTCTGCCCGAGTCAATCGCTACGGAATTCGTAAGCCGATCGGCAAACGGTCATCCCCGATGAAGCCGCCCAAAAATGTCAAATACGATCTGTGGCTTGGCCCCGCAGCCGACACCGACTTAATGCGACAAAATTTCCACTACGATTGGCACTGGGACTACAACACAGGATCGGGCGAGATGGGAAACTGGGGTGTGCACGTTCTGGATGACGTTCGCAACAACATTTTCCTGGATAAAGTCATCTTGCCGACAAGGGTCATGGGCGGCGGAGGTCGAGTCGCTTGGAATGATGCCGGGACCACTCCCAACGTGCATTTCGCGTACTTCGACACCGGCACCATTCCCGTTGTGATCGGCCTTTCCAATCTGGCCAACAGCAAATCGTCCAAAAGCGTGTCAGCTCACCCGGGGCCTCGCAGCGGCTATATCGCCTATTGCGAAGGTGGCCGGCTGGAAGGTGAACGCGGCGAGGCAAAAGCGTTCGACAATGAAGGTAACGTGATCAAAACCTTCCAGGGCAACAGCGGTGGCATGATGCACGCTCAGAATTTTATCGATGCGGTTCGAGCCCGCGACGCGTCAATGCTGAACGCCGACGTCCAAACAGGACATGATTCGACCGGTTGGTGCAACCTTGCCAACATCACACATCAGACAGGTCACCCCTTTGCTCACTCAAACGCTGCAGCGATTGACGCTGATGTCTGGAACAATCTGGTTGAAGAAATGGAGAGCCTTCTGGAACGTCACGAGATTGACATCCAAAGCGACGCGATCCAACTGAGCGGGCTGCTTGAAATTGATTCGGAAACCCAACGCTTCGTTGGCGAAAACGCCGATGTCGCCAATCGTTTTTTGAAACGCGAATACCGCGAAGGTTTCGAAGTGCCCGAAATCGCCATGGCGAC
>CAYXWX010000025.1:0-45886 GCA_964468915.1 uncultured Pirellulaceae bacterium | reverse complement strand
CGCACAGCTTGGTTGTTTTTCAGTTCTCTACTTTGGAATTGTGGGCAGGTTCTCAACCCGCCGCTTACAAACTCATGTGGCAGATTTCAAATCTGCCCTACTTGGTTTCGTCAAACGGTTCGGGGGGCTCGACCGGCGGGGTGACAATCTTTGCGATTTTGCCGTTCTTTTGAATCTCGTTACCGCGTCCGCCTCGCCCGGTCGTTTTGTATTTTGCCGTGCTGATCGTTTTTTGAGCGCCGCGATTGGTTTCGACCAACAGCAAGTCACGGTCGCTGGCGGAGGGTTTGAAACCAACCAGTCGATCGTCCTTGGCCAACTTGATCAACGTGACTCCTTTGCCGGCCCCCGACAGGTAGTTGATGTCCTCGGCCGGACAGATCATGGCTCGACACGCTTCCGAAATCGCCAGAATCGTTTCGTTGGCGTCGATCGGGTACACGCCAATGATGGACGCGCCTGCTGACGCGCGAGCATAGCGCCGACCACTTCGAGTCGATGGTTCGGCGAACGCGCTCAGGCCGAAGCGAAGTGCGAACCCGTTGCTGGACGCGGCCAACCCGTGAATATCCGGGCAGTAATCGGGATCTTTCGGGTCCGCGATGTCGCCAATGACTCGTGGATCAAACGAAAGCACGGAAACGATCTTCTCGCCGTCTTTCAGCTTGAACAGTTTTTGCACGGGTTCGCCAAAACCGGTGGACGCCGGAATGTCGGCCAGGCGAGCCGTGTAGCAGACTCCGGTGGAGCTGAAGAAACCGATGGTGGCTCGCGTGGAACCTGCCACGCAGGCCAGCACGCTGTCGCCCTGGCGAGTTCGACTTTTTGCCGGGTCGGCGATCTGACGTTGGCGTTTGACCCAACCGTCTTTGGTGACCAGTACGTGGCAGTCTTCGGCCACGATGAAATCTTCTGCGGTGTACTCGGCATCTTCGACGTCGGACGTGATGGTCGTTCGCCGCTTGGAGGCGGTGTCTTTGCAAAAGTCTGCGACCAGAGACTCAATTTCCGTGCGAACGATTTTCCAACGGCCCGCTTGATTGGTGTTAGCGCTGTCGGCGTCTTCTTTGAGCAACTTGCGAATCGCTCGTGCTCGCTTTTGTTTGTCCTTCAGCTCATCGAGAATCAGATTGATCTCCAGGCGAGCGAGCCGATACAGCTTCAGTTCCAGGATGGCGTCCGTCTGTTCCGCGTCCAGTCCGTCTTTGCCTTTGCCGACTGGGAACCGCTTCATGATCTTTTCGGCCGCGTCGGCTTTGCCGTCCGACTTACGAATGATCTTGATGATGATGTCCAAGGCATCAAAGACGGTGACGAAACCTTGAAGAATGTGCAAACGTTTCTCGAGAGCCGCAAGTTCGTTTTCCAGTCGACGCGTGACGACTTCCAGGCGAAAGTGCAGGAAGTGCCAGAGAATCTCTTTCAGTCCCAGCCGTTCAGGGCGACCGACCTCGGGGTTTTCGGTGGGAACCAGACAAGTCAGATTGACGTTGAAGTTGGTCTGTAGCGGCGTGTGCTTGTACAGATAGGCCAGAACTTTGTTTTCATCAGCGTCTTTCTTGAGCGTCAGATCGATGCAGATGTCGTCATGGACCTCGATCGCTTTACCGGACTGTAACTCTTTGGAGGTTGAAAGATCCTTGACTTCGGTGACCAGTGGTAACTTGCTGCTGTAAACCAGTTCCGAAATTCGTTCGACCAATGTCGCCTTGACCACGCTGTAGGGAATCGAATTGATACGCAGAACGCGAGAACCTTTGGGGCCTTTGACGACCTTGCCGGTGCCTCGCAGTTTGATTGCGCCCTGGCCGGTGCGGTAGATATCACGCAGTTCCTCTTTGGTGTTGATGACCTGACCGCCGGTGGGAAAGTCGGGGCCATTAACCGCGTCGTTGGCGACCAGTTGGTAATCTTTGATCTCAGGATCTTTCAGCAACTTCAACAGCGCGTTGCAGACCTCTTTCAAATTGTGTGGAGGAATATTCGTGGCCATGCCGACCGCGATTCCGGTGGCTCCGTTGACCAGCAGGTTGGGGACTCGGCTGGGAAGAACCACGGGTTCCTTGAATCGGCCGTCGTAGTTGTCTTTGAATGCAACCGTGCGAGTCGCCAAATCGGCCAGCATCTCCGTGCTGATCCGAGTCATTCGACATTCGGTGTAACGCATGGCGGCGGCGTTGTCGGCATCGATCGAGCCGAAGTTGCCGTTGCCATCGACCAGCCGCATCCGCATGGCGAACGGTTGAGCCAGTCGGACCATGGCGTCATAGATGCTGCTGTCACCGTGAGGGTGATAGTTACCCATGACCTGACCGACGACCGTGGCTGATTTTCGGAACTTGGCGGTGTAGGTCAGGTTCTGCTGATTCATCGTATACAGGATACGACGCTGAACGGGTTTGAGCCCATCGCGCACGTCGGGCAGGGCTCGGCTGGTAATGACCGACAGACTGTAGTTTAGATATCGCTTCTGGGCGGCAAGGCGGAGGGGGACGGCCAAGATTTCGTCGGTCAGTTCATCATCAAGGTCCAGATCGAGCTGTCCTTTTTTACGACCGCTGCTACGAGGCTTTTTCGTGTTGCCAGCAGCAGCTTTGCTACCAGAGGCGGCTTTCTTCCTGGTGGATCGAGTTGACTTCTTCGTGGGTCGACGTTTCGCCATTTCCTGGTTTTCGGTGTGGGGTTCTCGGTGTTTGGTCCGGGACCGGATGGAATCCGTTCGCTGCTTGATCTGGACGGAAGTCCTCGTCAGGTTGCTATTGCACCCAACTTAAAGTGAAGCTGGCGAAAGTATATCAATCAGGTGGTTTCGGATACAGTCGATTTTGACGATTGTCCGGTTGTGAGGGCCAGCGTCGGATTCTGCTGGCCGTTCCGACTGTTTTGGCTGTTACGACTATTCGTGCCCGACCGAAAGTAGCATTTGTACCGACGATCACGCGGCGCCAGTGCGGGCGGGGTCGAGTTTCCTACAGGAGTCAACAAGATGCTTCGTGTCCTATCTGTTTTTGCTGTCGCCTCGTTCATGATGCTTGATACCGGAGAAGTTCTGGGGCAGCAGTACCAAAACGGCAACCTGCCGAACAACCTGTTCAGTCAGTACGCGACGGCTCCCGGAGCCAGTCAAGCGACTGCCGGCATGTATCCGGCTCCACATTATGTGCCGCCGCACGTGGGCAACAGCTGGTACACCTATCAGGCGTTGATGCCGCACGAAATGATGTACGCTCATCAACGTAACTACTACAACTACGACTACAGCACCGCGTACTACGGTGGCGGAGCGTCGTTGAACAAGACATCGGTTGTTTGGCAGAGTGGAGCCAATCATTATGCTCCTTTGCCGTTCACCAAATTCGGATTGTCCAAGTTGGCTTACAAAGTCAAAGCCAGCAAATACTGTCTGGATGGAAAGTGCGGATCGCAGGCGGCAGCACGTTGGGCAGCGGCAACCGCCAACTGTCCCGGTGGCAACTGCGGACACTGAACCCGATACGGTTCAATCCAAACATTTTCGAGTTACTCTTTGATGTCTTTGAACTCAAACGAAAAATCAACACGTAAACGTAAACAGGCTCAATCCAATGAAGAAAACGATTCTTACATTTGCTGCTGTTCTTGGTGTCTGTCTGGCAACCGGCACGGATTCGTTGCAGGCCCAGTGTGCATCGTGTGAAGGCACCGCGGATTCAATCAGCTACGCGACCACCGATTGCGGTCCGGGTGGTTGCCGAGGCCGACGAGACTTTTCAGTGCGAGACGCTGACGGCATGATTCAGCCGACGACAACTCGGCACTTGCACGCCAAAGAAGCACTCAAGTATGGAGTGCAGGATCACTTCAGTCCGCGACGCGCTTACCCGTACACGAACGCGGGCCTGGCCGCTGGGCATACTCATGCGTGGATGCAGCAACAGGCGGGTGCCACGTCATGGCACGGAAACTGGTCACATTGGAAGTGGGGGACACCGACCGCACTGGTTGTTCCCGCAAATTCCAGCTACGGTTCAAACTACGCTTGGGGGGTCGGCCAAACGACCAGCACGCCGCTGTACCATCAATTTGGTCGAGGAAACGCCGGTGTTGCGTACGGTCCCGGTTTTGGAATGTATCCAAGTGCTCCGGCCTATCCATCCAGCACCAACCAGTTTGGTATCTATTCCGTGCGAGCACCCTGGTAGATCTGGAAGAAGCCGAGTCACAACTCGATTCACTTCATACTTCAGATACGTTTTTCACAAGCGACACGCCCGTCCACAGGTCCAAACAGGAACAACCGATTACGTTGGCGTGTTTGGAGGAAGCGATACCGGACCGGGTGACACCTGCGGAATAGTTGCGTCGGGCATCCGAACCGCCGGTGGCGCGGGTTTGGGCGGAACGGTCCTCGGTGGCTGCGGACTTGATCCGGGGCGGCTGAGTTGGGGTGCGGAAACTTTCGGCGTGGCAACTTTCTGACGATTCGCCGGTGCACCGCTTGGAGGTTTTGGTTGCCGTTGAGCTGGTGTCGCCATTGTTTGGGCAGGCGTACGCTCCCCGGGTGGAGCCAGTTGTTTCGCAGGTGGATGCCCGGGTACTTTTTGCGACGCTGGAGGTTTGGCAACGGACGGCGGTTGCGGTGGCTGGACCCGAGGTTGAGCCGCCGCTAACTTTGTCGGTGGTGCCGAAATCGTATCGTCTTCACCCGGCTGGTTCAGCACCGTGGTGAAGTAACTCTTTACCACTCGATCAAAGTACTCGGGTCGAATCTCCATTTCCAGATCGTTGTAAACGCAGAAGTTGCGGATCTGATTCAGCAGGTCGCGAGGATGACAACGCCGCAATCTGCGACCACATCCGAGAAAGTGAGTGCTCAGCAAGTAGTCGACTACGGAAGGGCGGTAGTCGCAGTCGAAGCGTTCGCAATAAATCTGAAACAGTTCATGGAACTCTTCGGGAGAAGGGTCCGCGATTTCGATTTTGTACGGAATCCGCCGTAGAAAAGCTTCATCGACAAGGTCCGATGGCTCGAGGTTGGTCGAGAAAATGATCAGCTGCTCGAAGGGCACCTGAATCTTCTTCCCCGAAGCAAGGGTCAGAAAATCGATGCGTCCTTCCAATGGCACGATCCAGCGATTGAGCAGCTCCTGAGGCTCGATCCGCTGACGTCCGAAGTCATCAACCAACAAGCAGCCGCAATTGCTTTTCATCTGCAGTGACGCCTCGCTGACATTGCTGTTGGCGTCGTGTCGGATTTCCAGGGAATCCATCGTCAGTTCGCCGCCGACCACCACCGTCGGGCGTCGGATTTTGATCCAGCGGCGGTCAAACGCAGCATCAACCAGCAGTGAGTTCGTGTCGTCGTTTCCGCGTTGATGATAGGCCGCGTCGAAAAATTTGATGATCTGGCCGTCTTCAAAAATCGCGTGTGGGACCCATATTTCGTGCCCGAAGCATTGGGTGATTCGCTGAGCCAGCGTCGATTTGCCGTTGCCAGGTTCGCCGTATAAAAACAGACCGGCTCCAGAATTGATTGCGGGTCCCAGGCTCTCGAACAGGCTTTCGTTAATCGAGATATCCTGGAAGGCGGCTTTGAGTTCATTTCGTTTCGGCGATTCAGCACGGATGGTCTGTGCTTCGGCGCTCAGCACGTAGTCCATCAATGGAACGGGAGCTGGCCCCACGTAGGAGCAGATTTGTGTGGCTGCGGCGGCTCGTTCCCGCCCCGTTTCGGTCAGGACATAATTGTAATCGTTCAGCGGTGCCGATCCACTGTGAACGATAACCTGTCGAGCACGCAAGTTTTGATAGAGTGCTTCGAGCGTTGCAAATGGGAGGCAGAGATCATTTGATAACTGGCGACCGCTGGTGGTTCCCACAACCGCCAGTCGTTTGATCAGCAACGATTCGACCAGTGAGATCGGCAAACCGGTCTCTTTCAGTGAGCTCGGCTCGGATGGACGATACGATTCGTCCGCCATGATCGTCGCAAGCAAACTGCTGCCAAGCTGGGAATTAGTTTCTTCTGACATGGAGAACGTCATCGGGTAGGGAAAACAGAAACAGTTGGCAACTCGAATCCAAAAGCTTGCCAAAGGTTTTAGGTCTATCGGCAAAACGATACCCGACGGCGCAGCACCGAACCCGTGACCCGGTCAGCTGATTCTTTCGGCGAAGCAGTTTGTCCGTTCCAATTGTTAAACGTGGTGGCAATGTCACGATCGATACAAACGGAAGGCGGAGAGGGGCAATTTTTCAGGATAAAAGCCCCCGCGCTCTCACAGGAAGCTAATCATTACAGGCGATTTGTTTTTCTCGCTCTTTTGGTGGGCGGGAATGAATCGTTGATCCCACCTGATATCTGTTTTTTGACTGTTCATCACTATGAGTGAAGCCAACCCAACTGCTCCTGTCACAACGTTTTCGGACGCTGCCAACCGCTCCCCCACCGGTGTGTGGTTTTTGTCCGGTCAGATCGACGAAGCTGAGCCGAACAGGCAGTATGAAATTCACACGTTTCCGTTTTCCATCGGCCGACGAAAAGACGCGGCGATGTGTCTGCCGTTAGGCTGCATTTCAAAGGACCATGCGGAAATCGTTGCCGGCGACAACGGAGAACTGATCATCAGGGAACTGGGCAGCACCAACGGTACGTTTGTTAACGGCGAAAAACTTGAGACCGAACAGGTGCTTCAGGAAAATGACCTGATTCACCTGGCGACACTCGTTTTCAGAGTGGGCCATCGGAGTGAAGGTACCACGGTCTTCAACACCATTCACGAAGACGTATGCGACAAAGCCCTGGCAATGATTCAGTTCGAGCGGCTGATCAGTGACGGAGGATTGTATCCTCACTTTCAGCCGATCGTGAAACTGGCAGACCAGTCACGGATCGGTTACGAAGTTCTCGGCCGGAGCCGGCTGTTTGGTCTTCAGTCACCCTACGAAATGTTCGCCGCAGCCTCTCAACTGAATATGGAATCACAGCTCAGCGAAGCGTTTCGCATGAGGGGTGTCGAAATTGGGACCGCGTTTGGGTCAGACACCAACCTGTTCGTGAATACGCATCCGAAAGAACTCGATCGCCCGGAACTGTATCAATCGTTGAAGGATTTGCGTGACGTCGCTCCTGACCAGGTGATCACATTGGAGATCCACGAAGCGGCATCGACCAACATGGCGATGATGAAGGAGCTTCGAGCCGTGTTGAATGATCTGGATATCAAGTTGGCGTTCGACGATTTTGGCGTCGGTCGCGCTCGACTGGTCGAATTGGGCGAGGTACGTCCTGAGTATCTGAAGTTTGACATGAAGCTGACCAAGAATATCGAGAACGCTCCTGCCAGTCGTCAGGAACTGGTCGCGTTGTTCGCCAACCTGGTCAATAGTCTGGGAATTCAGACACTTGCCGAAGGCGTCGAAACTCGCGAGTGCCATGAAACACTCGTGGAGATGGGATTCGAGCTTGGACAGGGATACTACTACGGTCGTCCCTCGCCAATTTCGAAATTCGTTCCCACCGAATCCGGTGGCAGAGGCGATACTCGCTCCACCGAGCTGACGAAAACCAAGACGAAGACGGACGTCGATCTCGAAACACAGCATGACTGTGAACCGTCAACCGATCATGGGCCAGGTGCGGCAAACTGATTATCTGCAGTCCAGTGGCCTTGGATTTGAGCGGTGGAAACGGCTATTTCATGAATTTCCTTGATGGTTCACTCATTTTTCACGCAGATCGCGTCTGAACCAGCCGACCAGAAGAAAGAATGCACTGGGCGGAAGTCGACGTTGGAGCCGCATGGATCGACCAAAAATGCGATTTGCGATGCTGATTTGCGGCTTTCGCAAGTGCACGGGCTCTGCTAAAATCCGTGGCTCAAAATTACTCAAATCAATCGATCGCGCGAGCGAACCCGAGGTCTCCTGATGGCAAAATCAAAGAAGAAACTGGAAGTCGTACATCTCGTTTGTGAAGAAACGGGTGATTACAACTACACGATTCGCCGCAAGTCTGGCGGTGAAAAACTGAAGCTGAAAAAGTACTCTCCTCGCCTGCGTCGCCACACGATGCATGTCGAAAAGAAGAAATAGGCTCGGTTTTGCCGACTTCGAATCTTTAATCACGAAGTCTACGGTACCTGCCCAATTCAAACTGCAAAAAAGCTCGCGCATTGTCGCGAGCTTTTTTCGATTCATCAAGTTGTCGTTGCCACGCGGATTTTTTAGAATCGCATTCGTTCTAAAATACCGAAAGGATTCACAATGGCGATGCGATGGACGATCAAGGCTCATGACGCGCAGCTGGTGCAGTCCATCGAGCAACATTCGGGCGTCTCGCCTGTTATTGCTCAAATTCTTGCACTACGAGGAATCACTCGTCCCGATGAAGTTGCCTCGTTTCTGGATCTGAAGATGACTGGGTTGCGGCCGCCTCAGGATCTGCCGGGGGTGACCGATGCGGTTGGTATCATTTACTCGGCAATTCAATCCGAGAAGAAAATCTTCATCTACGGCGACTATGACGCGGACGGCATGACGTCGACTGCGATTCTGTTTCGCTGCATGAAACTGTTAGGTGGCGATGTTTCCTATTTTGTGCCCAATCGTCTGAGCGACGGGTATGGTTTGAATTCGGATTGCCTGGATAAGCTGAAAGAACGCGGCGCCGAGTTGATTGTGACTGTTGACTGCGGTATCGCCAGCGTCGAGCAAGTCGACCAAGTCAAGGCAAACGGCATGCAGATTGTCGTCACCGACCACCATCTACCAGGCCCGACACTGCCTGCTGCCGACGCGATTGTGCATCCGGGATTGCCGGGTGGCGGCTATCCATTTGATGGATTGTGTGGTGCTGGCGTTGCATTCAAGCTGGCGTGGGCACTGTGTCAGGAGCATCATGGGTCACCCAAATTACCCGAAGAGCTTCGCAATTTTCTGTTTGCTGCGTGCTCGTTGGCCGCGATCGGAACGGTGGCAGACGTGGTTCCACTGCTCGACGAAAATCGCATCATTGTGCATCACGGCTTGAACTGTCTGCGAACGTTCGCCAATCCCGGTCTGACGGAATTGATCAAGCTTGCCAAGCTGGACAAGAAACCTCGACTGGCTGCCGAGGATATCGCGTTCTTTCTGGGCCCGCGACTCAATGCCGCCGGCCGTCTTGGTCAGGCTCAGTTGGGGGTTGAGTTACTGGTTTGTGAAGACAACGAACGGTCCTTGGCCTTGGCTCAATACATCGACCAGCTGAATAAGAACCGAGACAGCCTTGAGCGAAAGATCATCCGTGCGGCGAACAAGCAAATCAAAGAGCAGTTCGATCCCGAATCGGAACCAGCGCTGGTTCTGGCGGGGTCCGACTGGCACTTGGGAGTGATCGGGATTGTCGCTGGTCGGCTGGCGTCACAACATCATCGTCCAACGGTCATTATTTCAACCGACCCACTGGGCAATCGTGATGGTGTTGGGTCATGTCGTACGTCTTGCGGCGTCAATCTTCATCAGGCGTTGGGAAATTGCCAGCAACATCTCGTTAAGTTCGGAGGGCATGCGGCAGCCGCTGGGGTTTCCATCAAAGAAGATCAGGTAGATGCGTTCCGTGAAGAGTTCTGCCAACAGGTCGTGGAACAAACCAGCAGCGGACCCATGGTGCCCGACCTGGATATCGATGCGGAGGCGTATGTGGGTCAGTTGACGATCGGAATGATGAATGACCTGGAGAAACTGGCTCCCTTCGGCGCCAGTAACCCTCGGCCCGTGATGTGCGCGTCAGGCGTGCGTCTTTCGGCTCCCGCAAAAACGATGGGATCAGACGGACGCCATCTTTCGGTTCAGTTGGAACAGGATTCGGTCAAGATTCGAGCTGTTGCATTTGGCAAAGGCGAATGGGCAGAAGCGCTTTCTGATACCGACGCCCGATTTGATATCGCTTTTCGACCCGTGATCAACGAGTTTCGCGGACGCCGCAGTGTCGAGATCCAGCTGATCGACTATCGAGTCAGCGAAGTTGCGACGGCGTCGGCCTGACCAGAAAGTTTTTGCGTTGTACGATGCCAGATTCACCGACTCCTACCGGCTGGCCGCATGATTCTGATTGGACTGAGCGGTTGGCTGCCGTGTTTCAGCGTGATGATTTTCAAGCGTTGTGCCAGTTTGTTGATCAGGAACGGAACGAAAACAAGGTCTATCCTGCGACCGAGGACGTCTTTAACGCTTTTCGGCTGACTGATTTTTCTGACGTGCGGGTTGTGATCCTTGGCCAGGATCCTTACCACGGAACAGGGCAGGCTCATGGTCTGAGTTTTTCAGTTTGTAAGAGATGTCGCCTTCCGCCATCGTTGAAGAACATCTTCAAGGAGTTGCAATCGGACGTTGGTTGTCCTCAGCCAGTCAGCGGAAACCTCGAATCGTGGGCTCGGCAAGGAGTCTTGCTGCTCAACACCGTGTTAACAGTTCGCGAAGGCGAGGCGAATTCACATCGCGGGAGGGGTTGGGAACCATTCACCGACGTTGTCATTGAAAAACTCAGTCAGCGAGCCGACCCGATCGTGTTTCTTCTGTGGGGCAAGCCCGCTGAATCGAAAGCGTCGTTGATCGCAGACCACCACACCATCTTGATCGCCCCACATCCATCGCCGCTGTCGGCCTACCGTGGTTTCTTCGGAAGTCGCCCATTTTCAAAAACGAATAAAGCGTTGGAGAAACGTGGTCAGCCATCAATTGACTGGTCTTCGGTTTGCAAATCCTGATCCAAGCTGTCGGTCAAGCTGGACTGGGCATAGTGCTTTGTTCCAACTCGTTTTTAGGGTTGTTACTTGCGGAGGGTCTCGTTTTATTTTTTGCTTTTGAGGCTCACGGAATGATGATTCGGTCGGTCAACCCTAATCTTCAGTTGGAACAAAGCAATAGTGACAGCATCCGTTTTTTCATCGGGAATCGAGCAATAAATCCCAACAGGTTTTCGATATCTTGATCGCTGTTGGAACCGGACGAATAGGTCGCTAGGATTGCCGATCAATCAATAAATTGATGATCCGTTGCAACCCTTCACGTACACCAATCGAGTCGCATCAGCATGAGTTCCGGCGCAACCAATCCGACCAGCTCCAGGCCGCGATTATTGCGTGAGAGATCCAAGGCAGTTGCCTCCGCCGAGCGTACCGGTCAAGCGAACCGTCAAGCAGTCGTGGAGCTGCTTCAATCGAAGCTGCGTTCTCGACGTGTCGCCGCACCGGCTGCGACTGCTGTGGAGCCACTTCCGTACTATCATCAGCAAACTCATCGCCCCATTGTCTGCCTTGCGTTTGTCCTGCCGATTGTGATGCTGTACGAAGTCTGCTCGATCCTGCTGGCCAGCGACGCGGTCCGTTCCGGAGTGGATCAATGGATTGGCGGAATCTTTCGTTTCATCGGCTTCGAACAAGTCATTATTCTTCCGTTGGTTGTGACCGCGATTTTGATCGTGTGGCATCACCGACAACATGACCGTTGGACGTTCAATCCGATTGTGTTGGTGGGAATGTTCATTGAAAGCAGCCTGCTGGGACTGATTCTGTATTGGTCCGCTAACGCAGTCTATTTTCTGGCGTCAGTTTCACTTCCTGATTCCGTGGCAACGTCGGTGGCGACAGCGGAGGTCGACTGGCTGGTTGCAAGCGTAAGCGTCCTGGGCAGCGGCATCTACGAGGAAACATTTTTTCGAATCCTGTTACTGCTGCCAATGATTGCATGGGGCACTTGGTTGACAGGCAGTCGCGAAATTGGCGTCACATGCGGGATGATTGCTTGCAGCTTGATTTTTGCGTTGTTGCACTATTCCGTTTTCAATCCTTCGGGCCACCATTTTGAGGTGTCCAGTTTTCTATTTCGCTTCGGTGCCAGCATTGTTTTCTGCAATTTATTTTTATTTCGTGGCTTCGGAATTGCTGTCGGTTCGCATGTAATTTACGACTTGCTGACACAACTTTGAAAGCGACGTTTTTCTCCCGCTTTTTTTGGTGTCGTTTCGGTGCTCACGATGATTTGAATTTGTCAATGTTTATTTGGATGAATTGTCGAACAAAATAATTCACTTTTTGATTGTTGATCAGCGACCTATAATTGGAAAAGTTCGTGACCCGACTTGAACATGGATGGTGAACGATGCCGATAAGCAAGAAGGACGTTTTCAGATCGGATTTTCTGATCTGTCGAGTTTTCAATTTGTCGGAATGCGGCAAACTTTTTCGAAGCATCATGGATCGACTTCGTGAAGCCGCCGGGTTGTTCGAGGTTCGTATTGAATATTTATCGAAAGTGAATTGTGTTATCCGTTCGGCCAAAAATCACCGATCTGAACTTTCATCTGTTTGCACGTCCTTTGCATCCAGAATTGTTCCAGGTTTGTGCCAGTCGAACGTTTGAACGCGAACAGTATTCACTGTCGATCAACATCAGTACCGACGGCCACTTCATCACGTTTCGACACAAAGATTTCACGCTTACCGAAGTCAGTGCTTCACTGCATCATCCGCTTCCGCCAAGCCGAATCGTGGTTTCGCATCCGGTCGAGGCACCGCATGCCGAATCAATCATCCACCATGATTCGATCGAGTATCAGTCGGAAGTGGAAATGGAGGCCGTGTCACCTCAGACGTTTGTCACGATTGCTCAGCAACTGGATAAACGAATCGAGTGTGAGGGGCTCGTACATCGATTTGACTCCAATGGTCGTCTCGCGTTCGGCGCGATCAGCTATATCAACGTGCAATCGTTTCGCGAGCATGTAAAAATTCGCTCGTTCCACACTTTCCCCGACACGTGTGCCGTGATGAAAAGTGAGTCGCAGTTCAAACTGCTGATTCAATAAACGATCTGATCGCTGCATTGGCTGCCATCGGATTTTCCAGCGGAGCCAGATGACCGGCGTGTGGGATCTGGACGAATCGGCTGCCTTTGACCTGATCTGCCATGACTCGCATTTCATCCGGCGGTGTGACCAAGTCTTCCATGCCGGCTACAAACAACGTGGGTACATCAATGCTGCCAAACAGCGGTGTTGCATCTTCGCGACCTGCCATGGCATGCTGACCGGCGGCGATCGATTCAGAATCGGTAGATCGAATCATGGACGAAACGTGATTGATCACATCCGGATTCGTTTCGAACGTGGTCTCGCCGCAGATCTTCATTGCCATCCCGGACGCAATGGAATCAGAGCCATCTTTGACGACCTGCGCGGCCATCAATCGTCGTCCGCGAGCAGTTCTTTCATCGTCGTTGGCAGCTCGAGTGTTACAGGCAATCAAAGAGTGAAGCTTTTCCGAGTGGTGTTTCATAAACTGCCAACCGATGTAGCCTCCCATCGAAAGACCACAAAATGTGACGGGTTGATCGATCTGCAATTGTTCCAGCGTAACCGCCAGCGCGTCGGCATAGTCACGAATCGAGACAGGCGATTCAAGCGGTTGGCTGACTCCAAATCCCGGTAAGTCAACTGCCAGAACTCGATAATTGGCCGAAAGGTCGGCGATTTGGTGTTTCCACATCGAGTGATCCAGAGGGAATCCGTGAACCAGCAACAGCGGGTGGCCCTCGCCATGGTCGACGACCGCCAACTCGAATTGTTCCGTTTCACTCACGATCTTACCCGTCGTTCCGGATTATGTTTGATTGAAAAATTGGTCCAGCTGCATTTAAAAGGGAAATCAACCAAGGTTATTGGTCTCGCCAGAAACGAGGGACAAACAACACAAGAATTGGCAGGATCTCGAGTCGTCCCAGCATCATCAGCCACACGAACAGGCCTTTGGTAAAAAAGCAGAAGTTTGCGTAGTTCTGAGTCGCGCCGACAATCCCCAAACCCGGGCCGATGTTGTTCAGCGTTGCGGCGACGGCGCTGGCAGAATCGATCAACTTATGCTGGGATTGATCGCCCCAGGTCAGATCGGGTTCGACAATACTGACAAACAGAAAACTGACGATAAAAAGAAAGATGACCAATGAAAAATACACCAGAATCGAGTGCCGTAGTGTTTGATCCTCTGCCGGTTTACCACCAAACTTCAGCACGCGAACCGCTTTCGGGTTGAAAGAACTTTCGGCTTCCAGGCTGAGGATTTTCACGAACAGAATGTGTCGGATTACTTTCATTCCGCCGCCCGTGCTCCCTGCACAGCCGCCTACGAACATCAACGCCAGCAAAACGCCACGCGAAAGATTGTTCCATTGATCAAAGTCTGCAGTGCCGTAGCCAGTGGTCGTGATGATGGAAACCACTTGAAACAGGCTGTTGCGAAACGTTTTCTCTGCTGAGTTAAAATCGGCGTCTCCTGCAAACCATCCGGTGATCATGATCAACAATGCGACACCTGCAATGATGCCGGCGTAGGTTCGAAACTCAATGTCGCGAAGCAACTTCAGTGGATCACCGGTAAACACCAACAGCAGCAGCGTGAAGTTGGCTCCGGCAAGGAACATAAACAGAATCACGACATATTCGATCGCTTGTCCATTCAGCCCTGCCTGATTGAAATGGCCAAGGCTGGCGTTGTACGTGCTGAAGCCACCGGTCGCCATCGTCGCGAACGAATGACAGATTGCGTCGAACGACGACATCCCCAGCACCTTCAGAATGATGGCCAGAACCAAATTCAGGCCTGCGTACACTCCTGCAAACAACCAGGCAGTATGCTGCATCCGTGCAGTGGCGGCGTCCTGAGTCGGCCCGGGCATCTCGGTTCGCATCAGCGCTTTTCCGGATGAGCCCTGACCCAACAGAACGACAAACAGCACGATGATTCCAAGTCCACCCAGAAAATGGGTGCTGGCTCGCCAGAACAGGATGCAGTGCGGTACCAGATGAGGGTCTTCCAGATCGCAGAGAACGGTCGCTCCCGTTGTACTGAAACCGGATTGGGCCTCGAACATCGAATCAATCAGTCCCATGGGCACCCACCGAAGTCGATAATGAGACGCTCGATCAGCTGGTGCGGTCGGGTCGTCACCCGGTGCGAGCAACCAACCTTTGAGGCTGGAAGTCTGTTGAGTCAATGACTCGAAGACTTCTCTGACATTTTTGATACCGGTTGCTTTGACGATGTGATTTCGTGGTACGCCACGAGCCGACGCGTTAGCCACGACTCGCAAAACCTTGATCTGGTCCTCAGACAAATCTTCTACCGGTTGCCATGCCGACCACAATTTGTATCGCGGAGCCGTTACCAGAACTTGCTCAGACTCATTAAAAACTCGAATCGACGGGCCGCGACTGACCCCGCTGAGCATGTAGGGCAGGGCACCCAAAAGCGTTGCCAGTACCCAGCTGAGCCCGACAACTGCCATGGCTTCTTTTCGAAAAATTTTTGTGTTGGCCGACCGTCCCCACCACGTCATCCATCCGCCGACCACGACACTGATCAAAGCGCTGTACAGCAAACCGCGAATTCCTTCGAACTCGACGCGATTGTGATTGACCGCTGCATCGGTATGAAAGCCCAGATCGGGGTCTGCCCACAGCAGGCTGAACAACATGAATACGCCAATCAGCAGCGCCAGGATTCCCAACAGCTTGGAAAGAAGTTGAAGGTTCATTGACTCACGTGACCTCTTCCGATGCGCGATCCGAGGTCGCATCCGTTTCCAGCTGGCGATCTGTGTACATTCTGGATCCGTATGCGATTGCCAGAGGAATGGCTACGGTAAAAGCAACATTCATTCCGAATCGATTCGGTCCACTTTCAAAGACTTTTTGTGTCCAGCAGATGAAAAGAAAAATGGCAAGAATCAGTCCGTGCTTGTCTGGAGCAAACGGAGCAACTCGGGCGGTGACCCAGCCAATACCAACGCAACAGATTACGTGTAGCAAGATCCATGGCACCACCAGGGCAATTGGAATTGCAAAATCGGGGTCCGTTTTTACGTTCTCTCCCAGCATTGCGTTTGAGACGTCAGGAAAAAAAACGGCGGCTAAGCCCATTCCAAGGATCGCATAAATCAACAGGCAAGCCACGCTGCTGGAGGCGATCGTCAGAAAGCTGCGTATGAGCAAGGGGGGCGACGCTGCTGGGGATTCGTCCGTGTTGAAGTCGTCGTATTCAGATTCAGATTCGCTCATGGTTGCTCCGTGGTCCAAGCGAACATTTTATTCCGAAGGACCGCCGGCGGAAGAGCCGATGGATCGCGAGCGTAGGACAGGGTTTGTGCCAGCCGAACGAACAGTTGGGCCCAGGTCACGTAAAAAACCGGCCTCAGCAGGCAGGCATAGCCCACCAGCGGTTCGGTGAGGGTGTGAACAGGTGACCGAACCGCGTTTGTTCATCACCCGGCAAACACTGAGTGGAAAACTGTTTACCGTTGCGAATTTTCTGGCCGCTGAGCAACGTTTGCGACTGCCGATTGACGTTCGAAGATCATGACCGCCTGGCAACCCTGAAGTTCGGTTGGAACCGGAACGGACATCACGAATGCGTTTCGGTCAGGATAGAAACGAAAACTTCGTTTCGTGATCATGGTCGAGTTGTCTTTTGCGAGTTCTGCGAGTTCGACCGCCAATTGATCATTGTCCACCTGACTGGCTCGCCATTGTCCAACGGTGCTGTCTCTGATGGGATCCTCACCCATGGGTTGCATCTCAATTTCACTTTCGATCGTTCCGTCATTGCGAACGTCCATCGCCATCACGGTCGACAGGAAATTTTCCGCAATCACGAAGACTCGTTCCTGCTCGGCTGCCGGAAGCTGCTCTAATTTTTGCTCAAGCGCTGATTCATCCAACATCGCCTGGCCCAACCATGTGCCGACCACAACCTCAGACAACGGCGCTGTAGCGACACTTGTGGCAGTGGTTCCGGATGCAACCACCGCAGGTGTTGAGCCTGATGAAGCTTCATTGGACGCAACCGGCGCTGGACGCTCGGCGCAACCAAGTGATATCACGACGGCACCCAGGGTAAGGCCGGTTAGAACGGAGTAGCTGAGATTCCAAGATTTCTTCGAGCAAAGCATGGGAATTCCTTTTCCACAGAGCGGTCGCAGTCTCTAACCGCATGGATTGACGAAAACCACTTTCCACAGCCATGTGGTTTTGGTTAATCATCACGAACAAACCGCATTTTCATCGTCAGGCCGGCCATGTTGGGTGGAACCAACCGGATTGTGGATCCATCGATCAAGTCAATCGAGTGATCGGTTTCATCCGAGCCTATGGAGCATCGTATCGTCATCTTGCGGGCCTCTTCATCAAGCGAGATCACATGCCAGGCACCGTTTTTCTCACGATTGACGTTTCCCATTGCCGTCTGCGTTTGAAACTTCCCTCCCGAGAAAAACGAGATCGCCATCCTTGGCATCGCGGTGCTGTCATCGATGCTGTCAGATTCCAACCCACCGCCGGGAGCGTCGCCACCGATTCGATCCATCACTCGGTCAGGTTTCTCCAGCACCCAGCGACCCAGCAGCGGGGCTGCATTGGGATCGGTACACCCTGAATTCACGCCAATTACCAGCAATGTGAAAACCAGCAAGAGCGGCGAGCGGAAATTTGTCTGTCGTTCGTTCATGACCAAGGCCACGGGATCAACGGTGTTGGGAAAGTCTGCCAATTGTACGGATTTTTTGGACTGCGGGCGATGGATGGGACGATAACCGATTGCAGCGTCATCGTGCGTCGATGCGCATCGTTTTGAATCCAGATGAATTTGCAGGAGCGATTCCGATGATTCGCAAGCTGTTTTGCTGTGCCCTTTTGTTTGTTGCTGTCCTTGCCGTTGGTTGTTGCGGTCCGCTCGGTTGCGGCCCAGGCTGCGGATCTGGCATGAGCTGCAACGATTGCGATGGAAGTGGATTCGAACGACAGATGATTGGCGGTCCGCTGGACGGATTACGTCAATTCAAGCGATCGCTGGTTTGCGGCGGTGGCTGTGGAGAGACTTACATTGGCGAATGGATCAGCACGCCACCCGATTGTGAGGATCCGTGCTGCGATACCGAATGGGTTGGCGGAGCATCAAAGTGCCGGCCTTTCTGCTGGCAGCCAGGTGCTCTGTTCCGTGGTCTTTACGGTTCACGGTTTTGCAACGGAGCGGAATCTTCGATGGCATGTGACTGCGGCGGGTGCGAATCGTGTGGTATCGCCAGCGAGGTCTACGCCGATGAGGGATACTACTCGGAAGGTGTGATGACATCCGGAGCCAGCGGCTGCTCAACCTGTCAGACAGGCAACTGTGCTCGTTGTCGTTCGGCGGTGACAACCGGAGGCACTCGAATCGTCCACCGTCCCGCGGTTGATCCAGTGACTCGATCGGCTGCTCGACGCATGGATCCCGATGTCCAACGGATCAGGCGATAGGTTGGTAGTGACCGGATTTATCCGGTCTTGGAAAAGCGGTCTTGGAAAAAACCGTCGCAGCTCGCTTGCAGTTGAAGCGCAGAATTGCAGAAGCGCAGAACCGCATAAATGCGGTTACTACGAGCCTGCAACGTTTGTAGTGACCGGATTCATCCGGTCCTTCACAAAGAATTCGCAATAGCGCGTTCGTAATCTAAACACAAGATTACAGAACTGCATGAAAGCGTTTGATGTGAGCAACCCTACCAGCGATCCCAGGTCACTCCATATTCCCTGAGTGGATAGTCTCGTTGCAAGTCGCGGAACCACTCGACTCCTCGATCTTCAATCGACTCATGGTAACTTGACCAGACCCATTCAGCTGGATTTTGGACAAACTCGTGCTTAACCGGATTTGTCATAATGTAGTGAATCGTTGTCCAGAAGTGGCGGTCGGATCGCATCTTTCGATCTGAATACTTGAACCAAACCTTCCGTCCGGAGACGTTGTCTCGTTGATTGACGTATCGTCCTGACCGACCATGCACGGGTCCGATTGCCGATCCCGCGTCTTTCGCCGTATTCAGTTTTGTCAGCAGGTGATAATGGTTGGGCATCACGACCCACGCTGCGACAGGAAGTTTGGCATTGGCGAACGCTTCCAGAAGTCGACCAGTCAACGCAGTAAGTTCATTGGACGCAGAGAAGTGGTGGCGATGCTCAAAACATGCGCCGGTGATCAGATACCAACCTTGGCCCAGCTCGAGATGGGGCGGTTTGTGAAGAGGATACTTGCGCGCATTGCGCTCGGCGAGAATCGATTCGCGCTGAGCACGTGTCATTTTTCGGTAATCGTACACCGGTTGGTAGTGACCGGATTCATCCGGTCTTGAAAAAAGCTGCGGTAGATCGAAAAAAAGCTGCGGTAGGTTGGGAAAAAGCTGTAATAGCTCGCTTGTCATCGTAGCACAGAACTGCAGAACCGCATGAATGCGGTTACTACGAGCCTGAAACGTTTGTAGTGACCGGATTTTACGAGCCTGAAACGTTTGTAGTGACCGGATTTATCCGGTCCTTCAGAAAGAAATGCGGTCCTTCAGAAAGTTATGAGGTAGCTCGTTTGTAATCGTAACACAGAAATACAAAACCGCATGAATGCGGTTACTACGAACAATCCAACTACGAACAATCCAACTACGAACAACCCGACTACGAACAACCCGACTACGAACAACCCGACTCGGAGCAACCCTACCCGGGCGGCCAACTGAGGGCTCGACCGCCAAGGATGTGTAAGTGCAGATGGTCGACGCTCTGTCCACCATCGGACCCACAGTTTGCGACGACGCGATAACCGCTTTCATCCAGCCCAAGCTTTCGAGCGACTTTTCCAACAGTCAGCAGCAGGTGGCCAGCCAGTTGAGCGTCCTCGCTCTCGAGCCCGGCGACGTTGACGATCTCTTTTTTGGGGATCAACAGAACATGAGTCGGCGCCGCAGGAGCGACATCGTGAAACGCAAGGCAGAGTTCGTCCTCGTAGACGATATTGGCTGGGATCTCCTTATCGATGATTCGTTTGAAGATGGTTTTTTCATCGCTCATGGTCGCACGCCTCGATTCTACGATTCGATCAGTCGTTTTGATCCAGCTGTGCCATTGGGATCAGGCGGTCTTCCAGCATGACCACGATCCCTCCACGAACGGGAATCATCAATGATCGATCCGCATTGACGAACGCGGCTTCGATCGGGCCGGGAACGCTCTGGCCAAGACGATCGGTCAGCTTCGAATTTCCAATCAGCCCATTCGCTCGATCAATCAAGTCACCAGAAGCTTCCGTCAAGTCGGAATGGGTCACTGGACAACGCATGTAGCTCAACACGGCCGGGTCAATGGTGAACGAATCTGACATGATACGAACCTGATCTTAAGAGAGGAGGGACTTGCAAAGGAACCAGAATTGTTATGGGGGATTTCCAGGAACGCAAGTGTTTCGAAGTCAAGTTGTGATGGCTATCACGAAACGTGTTCTGACACAGTAGCATCTGCCTGAGCGAACGACCGAGCGATTTCCATCCAGTCATTGGAGCAATCAAGCGTTTCGGATTCGTATCGGACTCGCCCCAGAATCGGGGTCTCGGTGCGGCGAGCGATTTCATCCTGATTACTATCGATACTCACGTCGCCGTCAAGAATCTGAGTGTCATTCAAAATGACGCCGGCAACCGGGAGTCCATCACGGAAACAGGCTGCCGTGATTAAAGTCTGCAGCGATTGGTTGATGACTCCAAGAACGTTCGGTGCAACGACGACCAACGGATAGCCAAGATCCGCGGCGATATCGGCCACGAATTCTTCCTCGGACACAGGAGACATCAGCCCCCCCGCGCCTTCGACGACGACGATGTCACATTCGTCGGCCCAAACGGCGATGCCTTCACGAAGGAGGTTGGAATCGATTGTGCGTCCTTCGGCTCTGGCGGCCAGCGGTGCGGCCAGCGGTGCGCTGAACTTTTGTGGGCAGACGGCATCCAGGCTCAACGGTCGACCGGCAGCTTCCCACAACGCCAATGCATCGTCGGATACCAACTTTGCTCCATCACCAATGCAATCACTGGCGACTGGCTTGTAGACACCGACTCGTTGACCGGATTCAACAAGACAACGAACGATCATGGACGCCACCCATGTCTTGCCGACTTCCGTGTCAGTTCCAGTTACAAACAATCCAAGGGGCGGTTTTTTCATGGCGGTGGTATCAATGGGAAGTGAATTTATCCGAAACCGGATGGCGATAGGTTAGCATTCTACGCCGTCTCGTCCAGCCTGACATTGCCGATTGTGAGCCGCTTTCGGATCGAATACGATGCGCCAACAGTCGACACTTTGCCGTTGGTTACTGACTGAACTTCTATTCGTGTTTCCATAACCCGATTTCAGGTAATCCGATGACTCATCGCGATCCCGTTTCGATTGCCGCTGTCCAGATGCGGTGTTCGAGTGATGTAGAAGAAAATCTGAAGCGCGCGCTCAATGCGATCTCGGAGGCGGCACACAAGGGAGCCAGATTGATCTGTCTTCAAGAACTGTTTAGTAGCCGGTATTTTTGCCAGTCGGAGGATCACGATCAGTTCCAGTTGGCGGAATCGATTCCCGGGCGAACGACCGAAGCGCTTGCCAAAGCGGCTTCCGAACACAAGGTAGTAATTGTAGGTGGCCTGTTCGAGCGACGTTCTGCAGGACTCTTTCACAATTCGGCGGTCGTGTTCGATACCGATGGCAGTCTTGCAGGTGTTTATCGAAAGATGCACATTCCTGATGATCCATTCTTCTACGAAAAGTTCTATTTCACGCCCGGTGACCTTGGCTTTCAGGCGATTTCGACTTCGATCGGCAAGATTGGAGTTTGCATTTGTTGGGATCAGTGGTTTCCCGAAGCGGCTCGACTGACCGCTTTATCCGGCGCGGAGATTCTTGTCTATCCAACCGCCATCGGTTGGCAGGCAGCCGAAAAGAAAGCGTTCGGGGCCAGCCAGCTGAACGCATGGCAAACGATGATGCGTTCTCATGCGATCGCCAATGGATTGTTCGTTGTCGCGCCAAACCGGGTGGGGATTGAGGACAATCTTGAATTCTGGGGGAGTTCTTTTATCTGTGATCCGTACGGAAATTTAATGAAGACCGCTTCGGATAGTGAAGATGAAACGTTGTTGGTCGACTGCGATTTGGACTTGATTGAAACAGCTCGCACTCACTGGCCTTTTCTGCGTGATCGAAGAATCGACGCGTACGACGGATTGACTCAAAGGTTTCTCGATTGAATGAATGGCTATCGAATGCCGGCCGAATGGCAACCGCAAGCGGCAACATGGGTCGCATGGCCTCACAACACCGATACGTGGCCTCATAATCTGGCGGAGGCTCAACAGGAATTCGTCACGTTTGTCACGACGATTGCTCGATGTCAGAAAGTGTTCGTTTTGTCCGGCGGCCCGGCGCTGCAGCATGCCAGGAAATCACTTCCGGTTCATGATCCGAATGTCATTCTGATCGACATCCCGACCAACGACGCGTGGGCCAGAGACTACGCGCCGACATTCGTCGTTGAGGAATCGTCAGGTCAGCTGGTCGCGATTGACTGGATCTACAACGCGTGGGGCGGGAAGTATCCACCGTTTGATTTGGACCAGCGGGTAGCGGAACGGATTGCTGGACATTTGAAGATTGCATGCGTCTCGTCTGATCTTTGTTTTGAAGGCGGAGCCATCGAGATCAATGAGTCCGGAGTCTTGTTGTCGACAAAGTCATGTGCGCTTGATCCAAACCGAAATAAGGACCGTACATTACAGCAGATTGAAAGGACACTGGCCGATCATCTGGGTGCTGATTCGATTATCTGGCTGGCGGGTGATGCGATCGACGGCGACGACACCGATGGTCATATCGACCAACTGGCTCGGTTTGCAGACGATAGGACCATCGTTTACGCATGGAGCGACGACGCGAATGATCCTCAGTTGGCGGGCCTGCAGAAGAATCTGGAAGATTTGAAATCCGGCCTCGCGGCGATCGAACGAAGCGATACTCGGCTGATTCCATTGCCTCTGCCCGAGCCCGTCTTTTTTCATGGCTCTCGGATCCCCGCCAGCTATTGCAACTTCCTGATCACCAATCAACAGGTCATTGTGCCTCAATTTGGTGTCACAGCGGATGAGCAGGCGATTGAAATCCTGAAGCCCCTTTTTCGTGACCGAGAGGTCATCGGATTGCCTTCACTCCATTTGTCCGTCGGCTTGGGTTCTTTTCATTGCCTGTCACAGCAGCAGCCGAATATTGCGGCTTGATCCTTAGAGCGGAAGGCGAGACAGAAGTTTCCCGAATATTCATATTCATCGAATGCTAGAAACCATTCCGCCACTCGCCTAAGGTTACTCGATTCCAGAGTTACTGCCCGATTTTCTCAATGAGATGAATCCGGATTCGGGAAAATCTATGCCAGCACGATCGACGGTGCAAATTCATCTCTTTCCAACTTAACCCGGCGAGCTTTTACGCGGATGTAAGGCGGAACGAATTGGCTGCGATGTTCAAAGGTTCCAGCATCGGCAGTGGGATCGGCGTGGAACGGTTCGGTCACGTCTTCGATCACAAGCCCGGATCGACACATCTGTCCTAACAGCATTTCGTAACGATGAATGAACTCAAGTGTGCCGGGTTCACGGACGAGGTTCGGAGTTCTTGAGGTGGGCAAAGGATCGGCTTGATATGCTGAATGCTTTAGCGAGTAACCTTCGGTGTTTGGTTTTAATGAGGTCTGCAGGCTGGCCGGTTGTTTATGTTGGCTGATATAAAGCCCGTCGATTCGCAGCACGCGAGCCACTTCCTGGTAGACAGGACGAAGGTCGGGCACATAGCAAGTGCTGACTGGATGAATCACGATGTCAAAGGTTGCGTCGCCCAGCATGGAAAGATCGTCCATGGAGGTTTCGATCGTGCGAATGCTCATGTCTCGATCGCTGGCAACCTGCTTGTCCAGTTCCAGCATGGTCGGGCTCAGGTCAACCACCGTCACGATCGCCCCTGCGGCGGCATAGATTGGCCCCTGCCTTCCGCCACCCGCTGCCAGACAAAGCACGTTCTTGCCCTTGATGTCCGAGCCCAGCCATCCCGGTCCGTCAACGGAAGCCAGCGGATTGATAAAGTCCTCGTCTCGAGCCGGTCTGGCGAGCCGATTCTGCTGCGCGGCCAGGCGATTCCACGCCGCCCGGTTGTGCTGACGAGCGTCTGACGGTTTCATAACGGAACTCCAAGGTGCAGCTTGGGCATGATCTCAGCGGGTAAAATTAAACGAATGACAAGCAATCTGTTGACAAACAAACAGTCCGAGTCGGACTCCCCGGAAGCCATCGCCAGATTCGAGTATCCGCGAACGGTTCGGTTCGTCGATACGGACGCTTCCGGGTTTGCTCACTTTGCGTCGTACGTGCGCATGATGGAGGAAACCGAGTACGCTTTTTTAAGAAGTCGCGGGCTGAGCGTAAAGCTGACTGACGACAAAGGCGTAATGGGTTTTCCGCGGCTGCACGCAAGCTTTCAGATCGATCAACCGTTGTCGTTTGATCAGCAGGTGATCGTTTATCTGAACCTGATAGAGCTGGATGGCAAGTCGATTTGTTACGAATTTGAAATCCGTGACCTGAATGATCAAGTTCATGTAACGGGCAAGTTTCAGGTTGCACTCTGCCGGTTTCCAGACGATAAGCCGCCCTTTGCGATTCTGACGCCCGACTACGTTATCGCGGCGCTTTCGCATTGATTGGAATACGGTTGACGAAGGATTCGTTGATCGTTTTGATGATGGGGCCCGCGAGCTGCGAAAAAATCAACAACAAAAGTATACGAACAGGTATCGGAAAACGATGGAAAAGAAATATGACGCTTTGTTGCTGGTTTCATTCGGTGGACCGGAGGGGCCCGATGACGTGATGCCGTTTCTGGAGAACGTGCTGCGAGGCAAAAACGTGCCGCGAGAGCGAATGCTGGAGGTGTCCGAGCATTATCAGCACTTCGATGGCGTCAGTCCGATCAACGAACAGAACCGCCAGCTGCTGGCTGCAATCCGCGAGGAATTGGCCAGTCACGGTGTCGATTTACCTGTCTATTGGGGCAATCGAAATTGGCATCCCATGTTCAAGGACACATTGCAGCAGATGAAGGACGACGGCGTGAAATGTGCACTCGCATTCTTCACGTCGATCTACAGTTGTTACTCGGGTTGTCGCCAGTACCGCGAGAACATTGCTGAGGCTCAAAAGGAAATCGGCGAAGGTGCTCCAGAAGTTCACAAGGTGCGGATGAGTTTCAATCATCCTTCGTACGTTGCGGCATCGGCGTCACGTGTGCAGGCCGCCTTTGATCAGATTCCTGAATCGAATCGGCCTGAGACACGGTTCGTTTTTACGGCTCACAGTATTCCGATGTCGATGGCTGACAACTGTAAATATGAGACTCAGCTGAAAGAGTCATGCCGGTTGATCATGCAGGAGATTGGCGACTATCCATGGGAGTTGGTCTACCAGAGTCGATCGGGTCCACCCAGCCAACCCTGGCTTGAACCGGATGTTTGTGACTACCTGGGAGAATTGAAACAGAAAACTGACGTAAAGGACATCGTGATGATGCCAGTTGGTTTTGTGTCGGATCACATGGAAGTTCTATACGACTTGGACACCGAAGCTCAGGAAGAGTGCCAGAAGCTGGGTATTAACATGGTCCGCGCGGCCTCCGTGGGGACTCATCCGGATTTCGTTTCCATGATCCGCCAGTTGGTGCTGGAGCGAACTGACGGTGCCGAGAAAAAAGCAATTGGTGACATGCCTGCCAACTGGGACGTGTGCCCTCAGGATTGCTGCCTGTACACGCCTCGACGACCAGCAGCGGCGGGGAGACCAGCTTAGATACCGTCGCAGGCTAAACGCGCTCTTAAACGAAACGCGCCCTGAAAATCGCTTCACCACGACGGTCTTTGGTGCCGGCTTAATCCCAGCCGAAGGTTGTCTGCTGAGCAGGTGAGGTTGTAACCGTGATTGTTGCAGCCGCGGGATTCAATCGTTGGATCTGAGTCGCTTTCGACTTTCGCTTCATTTCCGCCTGAAGCTCATACTGGCGAATCAGGCGAGGCATCAATTCCGCGATGCTTGACATTCCCGATCGAGGCTTGGCACTGGTCAGCTGTGGCATGTTGGTTGATTGAATCATCAGTCGTTCCTTTGAAGGTTCGGATCGCGTCGCTTCTGGAAGATCGTTCATTGATCGCTTGCGACTTGTCTGAATACATCATTGGAAGACGCTGTGACACGTTTGGTCACGTCACGAAATTTTTCTGTGAAAAGGTTTCTGTGCTGGCATCCGGCCACTTTTCGTGCAATTGGACCAGATGTGTCACGCGGGTCACTCATGCCAATCGATCCGATATACTTGAGCCATGCGCCGTCATCCGTTTCTCAATCTGACCTCAGGCATTCTTCTGGCCGTTTTTACGCTGCCAGACTTGACCGCTGCGGTAGTTGAAATTGAAAAACCTGACACGGTGATTGTTCGGTCCGAGCGAAACGAGAGAACTCGCCGTCTTCGCGGAACAATCACTCGCTGGGAAGGCTCTGCATTGACATTGGCCTCAGGCAACCGTCAGCGCCAGATCGACAACAATGCCATCGTGGACGTCGAAACGGCTTGGTCGAAAACGGCCGTTGAGGCTCGGCAGCAATTGTCCGCCGGCGCGTTTCCGCGAGCGACGATGCTGCTGCGACAATCGATTACGGATGAAACGAGGCTGTGGGCTCAGGAGATGTTGCGTGCTGATCTGGTCAGAGCCTTACTTGCCATGGAACAACCGGCGGCTGCGTGCGAGCAGTTTCTGGTGTTGCTGCGAAGGGATCCGAATACGCGATTCCTGAACGTGATGCCACTGGCTTGGACGGCTCGATTGGACGAAGCCTCACTGGTTAGCAGAGCCGGCAATTGGTTGTCGTCAGAAGTTCCGATCGTTCGACTGATGGGAGCCAGTTACTTGATTGGGACTGCTCAGCAGGAAGAATCGCTGCAGATTCTGGAAGCGCTGTCGCAGGATCTTGATCCTCGGGTATCGGGTCTTGCCGCGGCCCAGATTTGGCGTGCTCAGCCGGATGTTGACATTCGTTTGATTGAACAGTGGCGTCAGTTGTTGTCCGCCATGCCCAAATCGCTGCGACCCGGGCCCCTGTTTGTGCTGGCGGGGCACTTTGAGTCCGCGGGTCGGCATGACGAGGCGATCACGACATGGATGCGTCTGCCGATTCTTCACGAAGATCGTCCGGATCTGGCTGCAGCGGCGTTGTACCGAGTCGCTCGGTTGATGCACAATACAAGTTCACAAGAATCGGCCAATGATATTCATCAGGAATTGACTCGCAGATTTCCTGATGCGAGTTGGACTCAGCGAGCGAATCAACTCAAGTGAATAAGAACCGACTCGCAAAACGCGAACGAACAACGGCAGGAAGCCTTATGAAGCTCAATCGAATCAAGTTGGCCAGTCTTTCATGTTTGATGGCTGGCGTGTTCGCGACCTTTCCGTTGCTCGCAAGTGCTCAGGCACCGGATGCCGCGGCTGATCAACCAGCAAGTTTCCTCGAGATCATTTTTGCGGGTGGCTTGGTCGGGATTTTGATGATCGTGGTCTTGCTGGCATTGTCGCTGACGACCGCCTACCTCGTTTTTGATCACCTGATGACCATTCGAAAGAGCATCCTGATCCCTGATGGCCTGGCGGAATCCGTGCGTAAGGCTTTGTTGTCTAACGATGTGAACGCAGCAAAAACGGCTTGCCAGCAGCGACCCAGCATGATGTCTTTCGTGCTTTCGCAAGGAATTGGAGAACTGGAATTTGGTTGGAATGCTGTTGAGAAAACGCTCGAAGACGCGTTAGCCGAGCAGGCGGCCAGATTGTTTCGAAAGATTGAGTATCTATCACTGATTGGTAACATTGCTCCGATGGTCGGACTTTTGGGGACAGTAATCGGAATGATTTTTGCTTTTCAAAATGTTGCGGCGACTCAAGGGACCGCATCCGCGCCGCAGCTGGCAACGGGAATCTATCAGGCACTGGTTACGACCGTGGGAGGATTGATTGTTGCGATTCCCTCGATCGGTGCGTTTGCGATTTTTCGAAACCGGATTGATCAGTTGATTGCCGAAGCAGGGTATACGGCCCAGCATGTGTTTGGTCCTTTGCGACGACCTGCACGAAAAAATCCTGCCAACTGAGTTGCAGAAAGAGCGCAGGTAACGTGCGAATTCCCAGACACATCAGAAGTCGAAAATACGGTATCAGCATGACGCCGATGATCGACGTTGTGTTTCTGTTGATTATCTTTTTTCTGGTCAGCAGTCATCTGGCAAGGAATGAGTCCCAGTTAGAATTGGAACTGCCGATCGCGATTTCCGCCAGTGACGACGTCGATAAGCAAACGCCTCGGATGATTGTGAACGTTGATTCTGATGGGAATTTGTTTCTGGCCGGTCGGCCGGTACGGGCCGATCAGTTGAAAGACCGTTTCGTCAACGCGTTGCAGAAAGAAGGCGACGGCTTGGAAGTGCGAATTCGAGGCAGCCGTCACGTGGCGTATTCCACCGTGGAACCGATTATGCGTTCCTGCGTTCAGGCTGGAATCTGGAATGTCAGCTACGCTGTCTATCGTCAGGAGCAACCATGAAACGCGCCAGTCCTTATCTGGATCGTGGGTCCGAGGTCGACATGGATTCCGCCATGACACCCATGATCGATGTCGTTTTTCTGTTGCTGGTGTTTTTTGTCTGGACCGCCAGTTTCGTTGCGATCGAACAGGTGCTGCCGAGTGAGTTGTCTTCTCAGTTGGGTGAACAACCCGACGAAACCATGACGCCGCCGATTGAATCGGATCTTGATCAGGTCGTGGTGCGAATCGGCTGGAACGAAACTCAACCGACATGGGCGATCAATCAACAAACGTACTCGGATCTGAAGACAGTTGATTTGAAATTGCAGCGATTGGCCAGCGCTGCGTCCGCAACGCCGATCATTTTGCATCCGCAATCCAATGTTCCTCTGGGGCATGTGATCGAGACCTATGACGTGGCAAAACGCTGCCGGTTCGAAAAAATATCTTTCGCGGTGAACCCGTAGCGGGAGTCGTAACGGTATGCAGCGTAAGCAAAGGTTTTATCGATTGATTGCGGTGTTGGCAGGTATCGTTGCGTGGTCGGTCTCAGTGGAAGCCGCCGAAGATGAAGTTCGCCTTGCGTCAGGTTTGCGAGAACGAAGACTATTTAAACAAGCGGCTTTCGTATGCCGTCAGGCGATCAATGAACTAAACGAATCGGCCAGCTTGGCGACGCGAGATCGTGAACGATTTCAAGTCGCATTGGTCGTTGAGCTGATTCGGATTCATTCAGATCAGGCCAGATTTGCAAAACTGGACGAACGTGCAGAGCATTGGCAGGCGGCCCGTGATGAGGCCCGGCGGTTCTTGATCGCGTATCCGCAGCATACGCGCAGGTTGATTGTTCAGTTGCAGGCAACGCTGATTGATTCGGCCAGAGTGCAACTTTTTCAGCAAGAGCAGGAATTCGGTGCTTTGTCGGATCTGAATCGATCGCAGGCGTTGGAGCTGTGTCGCAATTTTCGCGACAACTTGCGAGCCATTGATCGCGAAATCGAAGGTCAGCTGCAAGACGCGAGGAACCAAACGCGAGTCGATTCTGAGATGACCGCTTCCGAATTGACCAACCTGCAACGAAATGTTCAGTTTCAGATTGCTCTGGCGGGGTTTCAGCGAGCCCATTTGTATGGTGCCGAAGACGACGACGAAGAACTCAATCGGGCCAGCGCGCTAACGGAGGTGCTGACCCAGTTGAGTTCGCTTCAGCGTGTCAATCGGCCGGGCACCGACTTGTGGTGGCAGACACAATTGGCGTTGGCGAGATGTTATCGTCGGCTGGGAGATTTTCAGGAAGCGCAATCGACGCTTGATCGCGCTGGTGAGTCAGATCTGAAAAATCAGCGTAAGAAATGGCACGGTCCGATCCTGGTCGAGCAGGCAGAGTTATTGCTGGACAGCGGAGCGAACGACAACGTGGACATTGATCGTGTCAACCAGGTGTTGTTTGCCATCGATCGTCAGAACATCGGATCGGCCCAGATGGATTGGCTGGCCTTGAAGCTGGTTGCGGCCATGAAACGGAGTTCGTCGACAAAGGTGCGGGATCAGGAATTGCTGCAGCAGGCGAAGCGCAGAGCGAATCTGATTTCTCGGCAACACGGTCCATGGTGGGGCACTCGAGCGAATCAACTGCTCATGCGGACGTTCGAAAAATCAGGGCAGGGCAGCGAAATCGAACGACGATTCAAAGAACTGGTCCAAACAGGGCAGTCGGCAGTCGCTGCCAAACGATTCGCAGATGCCATCACCGCGTATGAGCAGGCTGCAGAGATCGCGAAACAGGGAGGTGACATCGCAGCGTGGAGATCCTGCCAGATCAACACGAGCCAGTCGTTGGAGCAGCTTGACCGGCACGCTTTAGCGGCAGAGAAACTAATCGAGACGGCGACCGAGGACCGAAATCACTCCTCATCGGCTTCGATTCATTTGCGAGGGATTTGGAACCTGGCTCAAGCTTCGGCAAAAGCCGAAAATCAAAATTTCGCGTACGCAAAAGCGCTGCAAGAGCACTTGAATTACTGGCCCGGTTCAAAGTCGGCAGATCAGGTCAGAATGTGGCTGGGAAAGCAACAGATTTTGAACGAACAGTTTCCTGCTGCCGCGCTGACACTGCTGGCAGTTTCTGCGGAATCGAAATTCCGAATCGATGCGGCTCACGCTGCCGCATTGGCGTTGGAGGAGACAGCCGACAATGATTCTGCGGCTACCTTGGACCGACTGGCCAGGGAGTTTCCTCGCGATCCCAAAGTATTACTGTCGCAGGCAAGAGTGCAAACCAGGATTGGGATGGATCAAAGGCCCGTGCGATGGGACAACCCGCTCAAGTTGTGGCGTAGTCTGGCTCAAAAGCTCAAACCGGAAACGGATCAATGGTTCGAAGCCAAATACAACGTCGCTCGATTGCTTGTTGCGGCAGGCGAAGTTGAGAAAGCGGCTCAGTTATTGAACTATCTGGCCGCGTTGCCGTCCGGATGGGAAAGTTCTCCATTTGCGAATCAGCTGACTGATTTGCAGGAACAAATCCAATCAGCAACGTTGGGGAACTGATTCACTTGCTGAATTAAAAAACTCCATCAGCCATTCATGACGGATGGAGTTTTGAAAGTTCATTCCAGGTTCAACCGGTATTACTCGGCTGTTGAAGGAGTCGCTGGACGAGGACTTGCGTTGGAATCTGTTGAGATAGCAACGATTCCACCAGCAAGGCCACCCAACCCGATCAGGCGACCAAAGCTTCCGCCACCTCCGCCGAGCAAGGCTCCTCCGCCACCGCCTCTACCGAAGAATCCACCTCGGCCTACGAAGCCAGTGCCGGCGCCAGAGTAGCTACCGCAACTTCCGCATGAGCCACCTGCAGCACTTCCGAAACCGACGGACTCTCCTGCGTATTCGATGGGAGCGGTTGTGTCGTATGGAACCGATTCAACAATGGCTGCGTCGTTGGAAGCATAATCGATTTGCTCGCCCACGAATCCGCTATCGCCTTCGCACGTCAGGCACACCTGTAGAGAGGCGGCCGCCGAAGCAGCGATTGTCTTGCGGAATGAGACTGGTTGAAAACCGGTCTCCTGTGCTTGTTGATTCAGAACCGACTCAGAGTCAACGGCCTGAAATCTGACGGCAGCGATGCCGTTGGAACCAGCAGCAATGAAGTCGTATGTGCCGGGATCAAGGTTGGCAACTGAAAAGTTGCCGTTTGCATCGGCTGTTGTGCGAGCGACCTCTCGATCACTCTGAATGATGAAGACTTCCGTTCCGTAAACCGGCTGCCGACTTGAATCAACAGAAGCGACCTGTCCGCTCAGCCGGCCATCAACCAGCTTGACAACGTTTGGTCCCGCCGATGGCTCAGCAGAAGCGTCACGCTGTTGGAGACCACTGATTTCTGCTGCAATCTGCGAAGGAACACTGTTTTTCAGAATTCGTTGGATGCCGCTGTATCCCGACGATACGGTGGCTGCTTCGATCGCGTTGACACCAGTCGCCTGATCGTATGGACGAACTTGAACGCCGTAGGCGACGAAGCCACCACGACCCGTTGCAATGAACGAGTAGTTGCCTTCGCTGACGGTATCCGCAATGAAGTAGCCGCCGTCCTGAGTGGTCGTGCGACTGACGATTTGTCCATCACGGACAAAATAGACGTTCAATTCACCAGACTGGTTATCAGATGTGATTCGGCCTTCAAGTTGACCTACGCGATTCAGCGTGACTGAATGACTTCGATTGCCTTCCAGAAAAGCAGGCTGGCTCGCCGCAGTTGGCTCGACTGGCGCATTCCATTCTTGAGCCGATGCCGAAGCGACAAACGGCAGCGCGAACAGGGCGAGGCCCAAACGCATTTTTTTCCATTGGTTGTTCATAAGTTCACCGTAAAAGTTTGAGTGATTCATCTGCACTTGGGGTCGCATAGGCTGGTGGACCATTTCATTTGAACTGACACGCACACGTGTCAGGCACCATTCAAATGACGTCGGCCTGCCAATTAAGCAACCTGGTCGTTGAAAAAACATAGGTCGCGAAGACCAGCATGCAAATAAAAAATGATTCTTTCGAAAGCTCTTTTGAATTGCCTGGGGTCATCGACGATTCTTCCGCGACATTTGGCTGTTTTGAAAATTTGTTCAAGTTTGTTTTCGGAAGTGTGAGGCGTTTCAACACATGAAACCAGTTGGTGCCGGTTTGTATTCGTTGCAACCGCACGGAAGCGCTCAATTGGCACAACCCGGTTTAACGGAGGCCAGCCATAACGATCAACAAATGTCACGCCAAGCAGAGCCCGGATTACGGACGACTTGGTTAAGACGATTCGCGATGTGACTCACCACACCAATCAATCGGAGTCTGCCGCGGTGATCGTTGATCAAACTGATTAACTCCCGCAATGCAGTACGGCCGATACAAACTGGCCGGATTCCCGCAGAAGTTGGCCTCAAATGAGTTCGGATTGTCACGTTCGATTGGGTGCCGACACGTTGAACGGCCTGTTACGCAACGGATGATTGTCACGTTATTCCGTGCAGTGACGGCTCTTGACAGATTGAACCAGCCACAGTGGTGCGTGAATTTTCATAAAAGTATTTGAAACGCGTCCCGAACGTTTAGGCCGAAGCTAGATTCCAATGGCAGTGATCAAGAAAGCTGCAATTAAACCAGATGTTTCATAGAACCAACCGTGCCCCTGAACGATGATGCCTGACAGCCAGACATCCACTACTGATTCCATCGCGCCATCCAAAGAAATCCTTGGATACACGCTGAAGGAACGCATTGGATCGGGTGGTTTTGGCGAAGTCTGGTCGGCTGTCGCACCCGGTGGAATGCTGAAAGCGGTCAAAATCGTTTACGGTTTCCACGACGAAAAACGGGCTCAGGGAGAGCTTAAATCGCTGGATCGAGTCAAAGAGTTGCGGCATCCGTTCCTGCTTTCGCTTGAACGAATCGAGATTTTCGAAGGCCAGCTGATCGTCGTTTCCGAACTTGCGGACAAGAGCATGGCCGACTTGTTCAATGAGTTGGCGCTGAAGGGTGAACCGGGAATCCCTCGCGATCGCTTGATCAAGTACATTCGAGATGCGGCTGACGCGTTGGACTACCTCAGTAACGAGCATTCGCTGCAACATCTTGATATCAAGCCTGAGAACCTGTTGATTGTCGGTTCTCACGTTAAAGTGGCAGACTTTGGCCTTGTGAAGGAGCTGCACAGCGATTCCATGTCATTGATGACCGGCATGACGCCAGCGTATGCAGCCCCTGAGTTGTTCGATGGTCGCCCCGGTAGCTACAGTGATCAATACTCGCTGGCAATTGTCTACCAGGAAATGTTGACGTCGATTCGTCCGTTTCCAGGAACAACGCCCGCACAGTTGGCTGCTCAGCACATGCACGGCAAGCCAAACCTCAGACCACTACCCAACGATGATCGCGCGACGATTGCACGCGCTTTGTCCAAAGATCCGAATGTTCGATTTTCCAGCTGTCTGGACATGATCGAGGAGTTGGCGAATCGAAAGCGAACGAATCGTAAAAGCGTTCGTCGAATTCAGCCGACGCGCGAACCTGCAAATTCGACACTCTCAAAATCAACAACGCCGGACATGACGGCGATTATCGATTCGCAGGGCTTGCCGTTTCAGGCCAGCCAGATTCAAACGCTGGACCCACCAGAATGCTACGCGGAAAACGCGGTGGTGCGCCCGACCTTGATTGTGGGAGTGGGCGGCACTGGAAATCGAGTCGTGCATCATTTGAAGCAGCAGATGGATGCACGGCACGGTTCTTTGGAATCTGTCCCTTCTGTGCGATTGCTGGCGATCGATTCAGACATCGAAGATCTGTCAAAACTGACAGGCGTGGGCGAGCGAGGATCGCTGAGTGCTCGCGAATCCATCTACACACAGCTCAAGGCCCCCGAATTTTACAGGGATCACGCGTCATCGTCCCTGGCCTGGCTGGGGCGACGTTGGATTTACAATATTCCTCGAACCCAGAAAACCGAAGGTTTGCGACCACTGGGCCGTTTGCTGTTCGCAAGCTACTTCGAGACCATTTATCAATCGCTCCAGGCCGCAATTGATGAAATCGTTTTACCTGAGCACCTGGCGACAACGGCAGACACGCTGGGTCTGAGCCCCGGTCAAGTTCAACCTCGCGTTTATCTGGTATCGTCAATCAGCGGTGGGACAGGAAGCGGGATGATCCTTGATCTCGCCTACACGATCAAATTGCTTCTTGCCGAGCGAGGACTGTCAGAAGGTTCCGTCAATGGCATGATGCTTCATTCGACGTATCAACGAAGCCGAGATCCAGGCTTGTCGGCAGCAAACGCGTTTGCTTGCTTGTCGGAGCTCAGACACTTTGTTGAAAGAGGTTATCCTGGTGACAAGTCTCTTGGGATTCCTGATTTCGAAGACGAGATGCCCTTTGACCACAGCTACTTTCGTCATCTGGGAGATGACTTGAGTCAATCCGATTTCAAGTTGCAGATCGGATCCGTTGCTGAGTACATCTACCATTCGACAATGTCCAGTTGTTCGGTGTTCTACGATGCTTGCCACGGTTTGGAAGCCGACCGGGAGCATTTTTCTCTGCGGACATGCGGCTTGAGCGTCAGTGGACCGGGAAATGTGGAAACGGGGACACAAGCCGCTGACCGATTAGGACTTGCACTGGTTCGTCAGTGGATTTCGGGTGATCCCACCACGGAAATGAACGCAGCACAGTTCGTGACTGACTTGTTTCAGGAGCAGCGTCTCAGCGAAAACCTGTGTTTTGAAGACGTCAGCAGCCGAATTTTCGAACTGTTGGAAGGAACTTGCGATTCAGTCTCGAAAGATGCGACCGAGCAAGTGATGCGTAGTCGGCAGAGCTTTCGTGAAGACTTGATGGCGTACGTGGACGGGATTTTCGGATGTCAGGTGTGCCGGCAGGATGACGAATATCAGGAACCAGAAGTGTGTTTACAGCTGAAGGAGAGTCTCGACGGTAAAGCAATGGTTGTCGGAGACAAACTGTGCACGTCCGCTCTCTCCTTGTTGCAACAACAGCAGTTCGATCTTCGCAGCGCGAGTATTGCTCGTGAGGAATGCAAGAAAGAGCTGAAGCGGTTGTCCAACAAGATGGAGGCTGTCGCAAACGAAGGCGCGCGTGCAGCGGCTGATCTGTTATCGATGCTGGCTCAATTGCCCTCCAGCGATGGTCGAATGGGCGATAGTAAACGCGCGGAAGTGAATTCAATCGTATCGCAGTACGTAGACTTGCGATTCCAGGAGTTCGCGGCAGCAAATTGCGCAAGGTACTATCGCAACTGTGAATCGACACTGGTTTATGTTGACGAACGAATTACTCAGCTCCGTCAACAGCTTGAGATGGTCAGCAAGAATTTTTCGGCATGTGAAGGATTGCCGAGCGATGAAACCGTTGACCCATTCAGCATGGATCGATTGTTGGCTGACACGATTGAATCTGAAACGGGCATTCATATCAGGAAAACGGAAGCCGAGGTTTATGAGTCACTGATTCGCGAGCGAGGCGGCTACCTTGAGGCAATGTCTTCACAAGGTTGTTGGCATCATCGATTACCCGTCGCAATTCGGACTGCGGCACAACAGGTTCTGGCAGAGGCCTATAAAAAGCTTTCGCTGGAAAAAGTGATTGCAACCAACAACGTCACACTCGAACAGCTGGTCAAGTGGTTGAATGATAAAGTCAAAAAGGCTCGTCCCGTCCTTGATGATTGTGGTGGAGCGTCCCGAATTTTGATCGGGCTTCCGTCGCTTTCGACGGATAATTCGACACTCTCTGAACTTTTGAAAGCACAGTTTTCTTTATCCTCAATGTCCATCAACGGCACTCTCGGGAATGTCGTGATTTGCTTCGAAGCTGAGGATGTGTCCCTGGCCAGTGTTGCCTACCGGCTTTTGGAAACTCGACCGGACGCGATCGAGCTGGTCAAGCGAATTCATACACGCAATGACGTCGACTGGTCTGAGTTGGATGATGTGATGTAACGCTCAGGCGGCTGACGAATCAGCACTGCTGGATAGCGTCATGTCTGAATCATCGACTTGATAGCCAAGCTTCTCAATCCATGGGCCCAGTTCACGGTTGCAAAGTTGTATCTGATTTTGGGTCATCTCCCTGCGGTAGCGAGTCGCCTTCGCCTGGTTGAACTGGTTCCAATTGGCGGAATTCGTCTTGCCTCCTGCTTCGATTCGAAGAATTTCTTCCACGTCCCATTCGGTGATTTCCGCTTTCAAGTGTTTTGCGAGTGCTCGAATCTGCTGATCCGGATGCGCAACGGTGTCGCGATAAAGAAACTTCGGCACGTTAGGATGTTCGATCCACGGCATCGCTTGCACACACAGCCCAAGCATTGGTTTGATCGATTCCTCGACTGAAGAAAACTCATCAAACCATACCGTTCCACCGCTTTCGATGTCTCGAGCCCGATGGTCGATGGCAGAAAGGATCACGTCTCTGGGGTCGCGATGCGCGTAAGTTGCCAGAACCTTTCCCTCTCGAATCAACTGATCAAGGTAGGTTGTCATGTGACAGTGGGTTTTGACAACGGTTGGCCCATGTTGGTCAGCGTACTCGATCAAGCGATCGACGGTTTGATCCGTCAACGGGTCGGCGACAAAGATCGCGTGTCCCGGAACAGCTCCCGACGCGATAAATTCGGCGAGACCCTTGTACCCATTGGCTGGAACGGTTCGATCGATCAACTGAACTTTGTACCACCAGATGATGGTGCTGGCGGACTTACACATTGAATTAGACAGAATCAGCATCAAGCAACTCGTTTCGTCAAATCAGTTGTTTCTGTTAAAGCAACGCCGGGCGGCGTCATGGGTGGCTTGTCGATCTGGTAACCGAATTTCTCTATCCATGGCCCCAGTGTTTCGTTGCAAAGTTTGATTTGATCGGACGTCATTTCATCGTGGTACCTTGCCAACTTTGCCTCGTTGAACTCCATCCAGTTACCGTGGCCAGATTTATTTCGAGCTTCGATCTCCAGAATTTCTTTTACCAGCGTATCTGAGACCTCGACTTCCAGCGCAGTGGCGAGCGAGCGGATTTGTTTTTCGGGATCTGCAACGATTTCACGGTAAAGAAAATTATGCACTCGGGGGTGCACAATCCACGGTTCCGATCGGACGCACTGTTCGCGAATCAGCGGGATGCCGGCTTCGATGGAAGAAAACTGTGAAAAGCGAGGAACGCTGCCATTTTCGAGTTCTCGATTGCGGCAATCAAAGGCTGATAAAATCACGTCTCGCGGATCGCGGTGATTGTAGGTCGCAATGATTTTCCGCTCGCGAATCATCCGATCCAGATAGGGCGTCATGTGGCAGTGAGTTTTGACGACGGTTGGGCCATGGACATTGGCAAATTCCATCAGACGATCCAGTGCTTGATCTTCGACGGGATCTTCAACAAAACGGCCTTGCCCACGCACGGCGCCCGAGTTGATGAAATCGGCGACTCCACGGTTGCCATTGGCTGAACAGGTTCGGTTGATCAGCTCAGATTTGTACCACCAGGTAATCGTGCTGGCAGATTTACACATCGAATTTGAAAGAATCAGCATTCGCAGGTTTTCCCTTCGCAACACCCACGTTGCTCAAGCAGGTTCCGCCGGACAAAGACGGAATCCTTCTGTTCCAGAACGCCACTGCCAGGTGTTCGCCAACCTTCATTCTCGTCCACCAGACGATATCCAAGTTGCTCCATCATCTGCAGCATCTCGAGATAGGTTTTGGCTTCGGGATGTTCTCGTTCTACGGTCAGTTCCAGAATCAACGCGTCAACATGATCTCGGATGAAATTCGCGCCACCGGAAAGCACCAGATGTTCGGCGTATTGAACGTCAATTTTCAAAACGATTGGACCGGACCACGTGTTTTGTGCCGCAAGATCATCCAACGTCAGAACCTTGACCGTGGCTTTGTTGACGGCGCGAATATTTTCGTCAACGCTCAGTAACGAGCTTCCGTACAGGTCATCGGAAACCAGGAACTCGGTTTCCCCCGGTTTGTCGCTTAGTGCTGCTTCGACCAATTGAAACTGATTGATGCCGCTTTGGTAAAACGTTTTGACGGAGTCCGGGTAGTGCGACATCAACGGATCGACCATCACATAATGAGCATTCGGAAATACCTTGGCCGCCGTCCATGACCAGACGCCATTGGAAGCTCCAACGTCAATGATTGTTTTCGGGTGAATTTTCATCGACTTGAGCCGCTTCAAGCAATGCCACACACTCTGCAACGCCCACGGAATATCCTCAGGCGCTTGCCCATCAAGATAGTATGCGAATTCGTCGCTGCGAATTGAAAACATGGATTCGAATCGTTCGTCTGCGGGCTCGCCTTGTTCGACCGAATTCCACAGCCATGTTTCCATGTCGACCGTCGAGAATTTGGGGCCAAGTGAAGCGGCGTTCTTGCGAATGGAATCTTGAGTTTGCGGATCAACAATCACATCAACCGCTTCTTTGAGCTGGCCGCCCTCGTACGCAGCAATTCGTCCAAGTTGGAATCGATCAACGAACTGCGCAGCCGCAGTTTTCTCGCTTCCGAGAACGATCACGGGCAGTTGAGCCGTCGCTACCATGAACGGGATCCGACTGGGCAGGCTGAGCCGCGCGATGCTTTCGGTGGTTTCACCTTTGTCCAGGGTCCCAGAAGGCATCAACGCGTAGGGACGGCTTCTGAGTTCGTCGATCAGATCGTCACCCCATAGCGCATCCTGCAGAAAAATGCCGTCGGCTTCGAGTTCGTCTTTCAGCGTTGACAACTGTTGATCGTCCATCAACGCGTTCGGATTGTTGCACAGCCAATCAATCTGGCAGCCACTGTCACGAACCGTTTTACGTAGCCGACTGAGCCACTGAGGGTCCCAGATGTTTCCAATCAGAATGCCGCGTTGTTTTGATCGGGTGGCCGCTGGCGACGCTGTGTCGACAGATTTTTGGATCGATTCGTCAGGGACAATCGGAGGGAACACATAGATCTTCTGGCCGTATTTTTGCTGGTAAGCCGTTCGCATTTCTGGAGAGATTGCAAAGTTCACGTCCGCTTTTGACAATGCTTCGCGCATAACGCTGTCGGAAATTTCTTCCCCGTAGATGTTCTGGTCGTCCATGAAATGCAGAGAGATTTTTGTTCCGAAAAGATCTTTCATTGCCATGGCAATAATCAGATCTGAATCAAAGAACGGGACAACGTAAGCTCGCTTGGGTGGCGACTTTCGAAACCATTTCAAAACGTTTGCGTAGATCTCGTGACGATCGAGTTTCGCGTTGGGCAAATCGTGGTGAAGGCCTGACTGAACTCGCTCGCCGTTGTAAACCTGCTTCGAGCAGATGGTTGTCAGTTGGTTGAAATCGTCGAAAAGATGTTGAATCAGAATACCCGTGCCATGTCGCGAATTGATCTCGACGCACGAAACGATAACATGATCGGTAACTTTGTTGCTTGAGGTAGTGCTGGCGGATTCGGGCAGCAACTGAGTCGACACGTTTGCCAGTTCCATGGACCAGATCGGCAGTAGTGGGCTGGGGGCACTTTTGCCAATCAGGTGTCGAAACCCTCCAATGGATCGCTCTTTCATCCAATGGCCCAGTTGATCGCGTGAAACACGACCCGCCTGAACAATCGTGTTTGGGGTCAGCTGAATGGAAGCGATTGGTAACCCCAGCTGGCGATCGTCCACACTGGATGACAGCGGGCGGCAGCTGATGGTCAGGCGTTGTTCGTCGTTGGGCACGAACATGGACTGGTCAACCGAGAACGAAATTTTGCCATGGTCGATGCTGATCGTCTGCGGAGCAATCGCATGGTCATTCCAGCGAAGTTCAAACGGAAACTTGCAACGATCCCCTCGAACCGAAGCGGTATCAATTGTGACTCGATAGGAACAGGTGGGAACATCCATGCGAACCATGGAAATCGGCTGGCTCCAGCAGAACGTGCGACCGGCATGTTCCTCTGGCTGGTGAAAGTAAACACGATGATGGGCTGAATTTTCATCGAATAACAGAACAAACTCATCAGACTCCTGAGCAGAGGCGATGACTTTGTGCCGTTTGGTCTTTGTGGCCGTTTTAACGGGTGAGGCTGACGTCGTGTCGCAACTCATGATTCATCCTGACTGAATTTGTCGAGCAGATGCCCGAGACCTCCGTGTCACTTCCTGCGAACGAGGAAGCCCGATCGCTACAGCTTTATCGTTCTGCATTTCTGAATCAAGATGAATCGCGAACAGATCTTATGCAAACGACTTGCGGCACCAAAACTGATAGCACTCTTGCGAATTCAAGCTGGTCTTGTACCACTCAAGAAACGGCCACACGCCATGCTGGAACTACGCGTCTGTTTTGATGATCGAGACCGGAAACGCGGGAGTTTGATCGCCCGCCAAATGTTGATTCCAGTCTTCCAGTTTGATTTTGTCGCGAGGATTGGCTCGTGCGGCAATTCGTTCACGTCGTGTGTCGTCCGAGCACGTCAGGAACCACACAACAGGCGCAACGCCAAAACGCTCGGTCAATCGCTCGGGCCACGTTACGTCCTGTAGTTCGCGAGTGAACGGGCCAACCATCACGACGGACGTGTGAGCGAGGTTTTCCTCGGCAGTTTCGAAAAGACATTCGTAAACGGCATCCCGGAAAATCGCTTTGTACTGGCTGCTGTCGCGATCGGTCGGATCGAGCCCGGCTGCATTCATCCCGGCCCGGACGACGGCTTCGCTGAGCGTGTCACTATCGAGGAACGCGGCCTGTGATTTTCCGGCAAGTGATCGGCCAAAGGTACTTTTTCCCACACCGGCGGCTCCGGTGACAATGTGCAGCTCGTGCGGCATCAGTCACCCAACACATAAGCGAAGATCAATGGCGCACAGATTGACGCGTCGGAGTTGATCATGAATTTCGGAGTGTCGGGGGCGAGTTTGCACCACGTGATTTTTTCGTTGGGAACCGCTCCCGAGTACGATCCGTACGAAGTGGTCGAATCAGAAATCTGAGCGAAGTACTGCCACAGGCGGATGTCCTTCTTCAGATCCTGAATAATGGTCGGCACCGCGCAGATGGCGAAATCTCCCGCAATGCCACCACCAATCTGGAAAAATCCGATCGGCGCTTCGGCATCGGTTTCCAGATACCAGTTGACCAGGTGCTCCATTTGTTCGGTGCCGCTACGAAGTGCCTGATGCGATTTGATTTTTTTCTCCATCACGCGTGCGGCGAAAATGTTTCCAAGCGTTGAGTCCTCGAAGCCGGGTGAGTAAACGGGGATCCCTTTCTCCCACGCCGCCAACATCCATGAGTTTTGCGGATCGATCTGAAAGTGAGGTTTGAGAACCCCGGTTTCGAACAGCCTGAAAAAAACCTGCCACGGAAAAAACGACTGGCCGTTTTCAGCCGCTTCAGAACACACACCCATGAAATTATCTTCCAAGTGCCGCATCACGGATTCAGGAATGCAAGTGTCGGTTACTCGGTTGAAGCCGCGATCCAGCAAAGCCTGTTCATCAGCGGGCGAAAGATCACGGTAGTCGGGAACCATCTGGTACTCGTCATGAGCGACCAGATTGAACACGTCCTCTTCCAGATTGGCGGCAGTGCAGGAAATTGCATGGACTTTGTCCTCGCGGATCATTCGTGCCAGTGAGATTCCCAACTCGGCCGTGCTCATCGCCCCGGCGAGCGTAACCAGCATCTTGCCACCGCCGTTCAGGTGTTGCCGGTATCCTTTTGCGGTCGCGACCAATTCCCGAGCATTGAAGTGTAGAAAATTCGTTTCCAGAAAGTCAGATATGGGCGAATCCGTTGGCATGGCAAGTCGTTTTGTTTTGGCCCACACGGTGGCGATTGAGCAGTCGTATGTTGAGGAAAAGAAACACGCTTGATGTGGGTTTTGTTCGCGTTGAAAAAATGCAACACGCCAAAACCTCGCGAATTTTAACGCCATGCTGTTTTCCCCACAACTTGGCGAAGTTCAAAACCTGTTTTCCGGTTCTGGCATTGGCTTTGCGTCGAGGAACTTTCAACAACATTGAAAACACCTCCACGAACTGAAAAGAAATTCGATGCACGCAAGTCTTTTAGCAGAGCTGGGAAGTTGGGTCGCGGTTTACTCTTCCAATCTTGTTTTTGGTCAGAGTGAACAACCAACGCTGATCGGTACGCACTACTGGGTTGCGTCTCAGAAGCGGGCGGAACGTTGGGTCGCGGCTTTGAAGATGTTCGAGAAGGATTTTAAGAATCCCAATGTTCGACATGATCCATGGCCAGCATTGGAGATCGTTGTCCAGGAGGTTCTGCTGTCTGAGTTGTTGACTCGTGTGTGGTCCGCCGTCGTGACGACTCATGACGAACATCACAATTCAGATGAACTGTTCGGGCTTGCCCATTCGGTCCATATCCGGCACCAGGAAGCGAAGAACCGAGCGTTGCGAATTCTGTTAAGTGGTCAAGCGACCAACGAGGCAGCTTTCGATCGGTTAAACGCCTTGCGACGTCGGATCGAGCGATGGACCGATCTATTCCTCAGCCAGCTACCGAATGCCCAACACGCGTCTGCCTTCGCGTTCGATCCGGCTCGAATGCGGGACTTTGGGCGCGAGAACCGAGAGCAGACGGTCGAGCAGTTTCAGATGAAGCAACGTGTGCTGGCGGCATCGTTTTCAACTGATCTGATCCGAGACGTGTGTGCTCATCCCGCCAACCCGGAACTCAATCGAGAAATTGTTTCCGGAATTCTGGCTTGTTTCCCAGCCGATCGTTTTGATTCGTGCGGAATGCCCAAGTCGCTACGTACGGTTTGGCTGGAAAAGTCAGGCACGGAAACGGCCATGCTGGTTGACCAGTTGGTCAGCTACGAAAACCTGGCAACCTGATCGGGCGAAAGTCAAATGCGAGTCGACAGCGTGATTCCCCAATAGCCCGGCTCGGCCGTCAGGTGAGCAAACTGGATCTCGCCGTAACCGGATCGTTCGAGTGACTTGCGCAGGTGAATGGGATCATGCAGTTGACCTGCGTCTGTCCTCAGGCCAAGCTCCAGGTCGTGTTCCGCCCGTGCGAGATCGCCTTCCTCCTTGCCGGGAAAAATGTCGACGATGGCCAGCTCTCCGTCAGCTCGCACGTAAGTCGCCAGATCTTTTGCAAGTTGTTCGATCTGCTCAGGGCTCCGCCAATGAATACGGTTGGCAATGATTACCAGATCGTAACTCCCCTGTTCGAGACCCTCGCAGGTCGACAGATCATCCCAGACGCCGGCAATCTGAGTCACTTCGCGCCCCAATTCCACACTTTCGATGGTTTGATTGGCTCGCTTCAGATTGGTGGCGGTATCGACCAGCGTCAATTTCGACAGCGGATCTCGGTGAGCAAGGGTGACTCCGAACACGGCCGATCCGCAACCCAAGTGCAGAATACTCAAACCGGTACGTGACTCGCCCATGCTCAGCACGCGAGCCACATCCAACGCGACCGGCGTCAGCATCCATTCCTTGTGAGCCTGAGTCGCCCAGAAATCGGCTTCGGTGTGAGGGATCGAATCGTCCTTGACCAGCGAGGTTCCACTTCGCACGTGCGAGGCAAGATATTGCCAGTAATGGTCGCCAAAATCCAGAAACGGCCGGGGAATCAGCCGCGCGATATTTGAAAGTGCGTAGTCTTCCCCATATTTATCGACTAGCTCAGTTCCAGCGAGTACATGCATCAGGCGATCGGTCGCTTGCGGGTTCAGACTGAGCAATTCTGCCAGTTGTTCGGAGGTTTTCTGGCCCTTGGAAAGCGAATCCAGAATTCCCAGATCCACCGCTGCGCGAATCGCATGACACAGCGCGTTTCGCCGCTGAAGCTGGACGTAATCTTCAATGGTTTTCAATTGAGCGTTGGTTGACATCCGCTCAATTGTGACATTCAAACGTGAGTGTGCCAAGCGTTCTCGCGTAAGTTGATCGCTTCCTCTTGGAGTCAATCAGACGACCGACGCCAGACGACTCGGATTCGCATGTTCAGCAGGCTCAGCAAGTTTCAGCTCTTGCCACAAAACCACTTCCAGCACGCGGATACCAGCAAATCGCTTGAGCAGCCTTGAATAAAATCGGTCGGGGTGGCGTTGACGTTCGAGACCGCAACGACGACAGGGCCTGAGTGCTCGAAAACAACTCTCAGAATTGAAATCGCGATCACAGTGAGCATTATTTCTCTGATGCCCGGATATTTCGTAGGCCGGCAACATGGTCATCGAAAACACTGCCGAAACGTTGCAAACCAGAAAGTTGTCAGACACAGTCTGTCGTTCTCGAAGGCGATTCGTGATCCTCGATGTTTGATGTGGTTTCAGAATCACGAAATTCTTCAGGCATCTTCTCAGGCCAACTTGTTACGTAATTCCTCTATCGTGCGAGACCACATCTTCCTTGCGGCGACCTCTGTCATGTCCATTCGTTCTGCAATTTCGGCATAGCTGAAACCTTGCCGATGTCTCAGTTCAATCAATCGCTGTTTAGTTGCAGAAAGCGATCGAATCGCCTCCACCAGTTGGGTGTCGGATTCTTTTCGCTGAAGTACTTTGCTGGCTGAAACATCGCGCTCACCGTCCGCTAATAAAGGCGACAGCTCTACTTCACGCGAAACATCCCGCTTAGCGGTCTGACTGAACTTCCGCCATTTGTCATGGCAGTTGTTTTCGGTAATCCTTCGCAACCACGCTCGCAATGCCTCGACGTTTCCCTCAAACGTATCAAAACCTTTTTCCGCCTGTAGCATTGTGCTCTGCACAACATCAGAAGCGTCCAGTTTACGGCTGAGGTTTCCGTTTAACGTTTGGTCGGCCACCAGCATCAAATAGCTTCGAAGCTGTTCCCACATCTGATTTCGAGCATCAACATCGCCGCCACGGGCTTCGTTAAGAAGCCTGTCCCACTGCTCGGAACTCAAGTTTGGATGTCCCATAAGTCAAAACGAGTTCAGTTAAGTGGTGTGACAAATAAATTGTCTAACAAGTTGAAGGAGTGCGATGTTAATTTAAATGCAAGCTGATTTCGAGTCTTTGTCAAATGCCGAAGCGGGGAATGTTAAACAAATCATCATAATCTGCATGGCCATTGCTCACGCGGTGCCTTGATCTTCGCTTCAAGAAAGTCGAAAAGAAGTGATTTGGAGGGAAATTTGACGAGCGATTGCTGCCCGCAAAGTTCCATCACAAACCAGTTACTGGACGATGCACAGTGGGATTGGACGATGCACAGTGGGATGCAATTCGAGTTCGTACCGGGCAGTTTCGAGGCGTTCTGTTTAGCCCGGATATTTCGTAGGCCGGCAACAAGGTCTCGAAAACACTGCCGTAAC
>CAYXWX010000024.1:0-47002 GCA_964468915.1 uncultured Pirellulaceae bacterium | reverse complement strand
AAAGTCGGCCAGTTGGATGAGCAGGAAGAGTTCTATTAGCCCGGATATTTCCTAGTGCTTTGTTCCAACTGAAGATTAGGGTTGACCGACCGAATCATCATTCCGTGAGCCTCAAAAGCAAAAAATAAAACGAGACCCTCCGCAAGTAACAACCCTGAAAACGAGTTGGAACAACGCACTAGTTCCGGCACGGCAATGGTTTGCGTGTTCCGGCCTCCATCCCAGACGAAACATCCGGGGTTGAGCCTGCCGGCGGCGTCTTCTGGTAAAAGTTGCTACAATCTCGCTTGATGGACCAGCCAATTTTGCAGGAAAGTGCTGCCGATCGCCTACTGCGTTTGCACGAAGCGTTCTCTGAAAGTCCTGAATTCCTGGCGTGCGTAGAATCCCTCGCAGAAGGAGGCAACGCCACGTTTGATTCAGTCTGGGGTTCATCCTGCGCGCTGCTTTGTTCGTCGATTGCCAAAAAGCTCTCGCCTCTGTTGGTGATCGTCAACGACGGAAAAGCGGCAGACCGTCTGCTGGATGACCTGCCCACTGTTTTTGACCGAGCGGTTGATTTGTTTCCGGCTTGCCTGCCCAGATCTGCCAACAGCCTTGCGATCGATCTTGAGTTCGGTGACCGTCTGAGAATGGTTAAGTCGTTGATGACGAACGATCAGGCTCCCATCATCGTGACGACCGTCGATGCGTTGATGCAATCTGTTCCAGCGGAAGGCACGCTGCGAGGCAACGTGCGCCGAATCGACGAAGGCGACCGGATTGACGTGGACGATTTCGTTCAATGGCTTACGGAAAACGGATTTCATCACACCAGTGCAGTCGAACTACCCGGAGAGTTCAGCAATCGCGGCGGCATCGTTGACGTCTTTGCGGCCGATTGGACTGGCCCCGTCCGAATCGAACTTTTTGATGACGAAGTCGAATCACTCCGCCAATTCGACACGGCGACACAGCGAAGCGTTGCCAACCTGAGCGGGATTGAAATCTCCGTTTTCGATAAGACGCAAACCGAAACCGGTCATTTGGCTGAGTATTTACCAAACAATACGATCGTTCTGCACGTTGAACCGGAACTACTTCGGGAGCAGGCGACTCGCACGATCGAAAGATGCCCCAACCCCGATGAACTGATCGGATGGGAACAAACTCAAAAAGAACTGGCTCACCTTGCCGCTGCAACAGCCAGTCAAGTCACATCCGGGCATCTGGGAGCGCGTTGGCAGCTTCCGATTGATTCGGTGGAGCAGTTCAGTGGTGACATCGGCGATCTGCGTTTGCAAGTCGACCGAGTCGCGATCGATCCGAGTGGCAACCCGGCAGATGTTTTTGTCGTCGCCCGAGTCGAAGGGGAACTCGAACGAGTCAACGAAATCCTCGGGTCGACGGCGGCTTTCCAAGCGGGCCGGATTCACTTGACCGTCGGCTGCGTCCACGAAGGGTACCGGATTCGCGACCAGCGGACGGTGGTCGTTGGTTGCGACCAGATGTTCCACCGCACTGAGCTTCGACGGCGTGGTCGAAAAAAGCTTGGCAAAGCGATCGACAGCTTCATGGACCTGCGTGAGGGCGATCTGGTCGTTCACTTGTCGCATGGAATTGGGCGTTTTCGCGGTTTGAAGATGCTCGACAAGGACGGCCAGCGAACCGAGCATCTGGAACTGGAGTTCCACGGCGGTACGCGGATGTACGTGCCGGCGTCCAAAATCGATCTGGTTCAGAAATATATCGGCGGCAGCAAAACTCGACCGGTGCTGGCGAAGATCGGCGGGAAAACGTGGGCGAAACAAAAAGCCTCCGTCCAGAACGCAATTGAAGACCTTGCATCGGACATGATCGAGCTGCAAGCCAAACGAGACGGTCGGCCCGGGATCGCGTTTGGTGCAGACACGACTTGGCAAGCTGAGTTCGAACACTCGTTCCCCTATCGCGAGACGCCCGACCAGCTGACCGCCATCGATTCGATCAAGGAGGATATGCAACGAGCCGCACCGATGGATCGGTTGCTGTGTGGCGATGTTGGATTCGGCAAGACCGAAGTCGCCATGCGAGCCGCATTCAAGGCCGTCGAAAACGGTTTTCAAGTTGGAATCCTCGTCCCGACAACCATTCTTGCAGAGCAACACTACAAAAATTTCAGCGAGCGAATGGGCGAATTTCCACTGTCGATCGCGAAGCTCAGCCGATTCTGCAGCACCGCTGAAATGAAGGAGAACCTCGCCGGAATCACGTCCGGTCGAGTTGACATCGCAATCGGAACCCATCGACTTGTTTCCAAGGACGTCAAGTTCCACAACCTTGGTCTGGTTATCATCGACGAAGAACAAAGGTTCGGAGTCCAACACAAGGAACGATTGAAAACACTGCGAAACAGTGTGGACGTGCTGACCATGTCCGCGACGCCGATTCCCCGAACGCTTCACATGTCGCTGGTCGGAGTTCGCGACATATCGAATCTTGAAACCGCCCCCGAGGAACGCTCAGCCGTCGAAACCAAAGTTTTGAGATTCAACAGCAAGGTCATTCGAGAGGCCATTCTGCGAGAACTGAGTCGCGGCGGGCAGACGTATTTCGTTCACAACCGAGTCAATGACATCCGCGTGATCGAGGAACGGTTGCGGTCGATCGTTCCAGAGGCATCAATCATTGTGGGCCACGGGCAGATGCCAACGGACGAACTTGAAGACGTCATGACGGACTTCATCGCCGGAAAGTACGACATCTTGCTGGCAACGACCATCATCGAAAGCGGCCTCGACATCCCAAATGCGAACACGATTTTTATCAACGAAGCCGACCGATACGGTCTGTCAGATTTGCACCAGTTGCGGGGCAGGGTAGGGCGGTACAAGCATCAGGCGTTTTGTTATCTGCTGCTCGAACCTCACAAACATTTGAACCCGACGGCAGCCAAGCGACTGCAGGCAATCGAAACATTCAGCGACATGGGAGCCGGATTTGCGATCTCGATGCGAGATCTCGAGATTCGAGGCGCGGGTAACTTGCTGGGCACGCAGCAATCCGGGCATATCGCGACGATCGGATACGAACTGTACTGCCAACTGCTCGAGAAAGCGGTCCGACGCCTGAAACACATGCCTGCGAAACTCTCGATCCATGTGGAAGTCGATTTGCCCGTGGCGGCATTTCTACCTGACGAGTATGTCAGTGATCGACGTCAGAAAATTGATTTGTATCGGCGTTTGACTCGTCTGGAAAAGTTCGAGCAGATCGATGAGCTTCGTGATGAAATCGAAGATCGCTTCGGCCCACTGCCTGAACCGGCTGAGCGATTGATGCGACTTTCTCGGCTGAAACTGGAAGCCGCGTTATGGCAGGTCACTGCCATTTATCTTCAGGACAAATATCTGACGTTTAAATTTCAGGACCGTCGCCGATTCGAACAACTGGCCGACGGACGCAAGGTTTTGCGAGTCATCGACGATCAAACGGCATTGGTGACACTCAAGTCGGCAAAGATCGAACCTGACAAGATGCTATCACTTGTGAAATCGCTCTTGCAGCCAGCAACCTGAAACTTCTACTGTTCGCCGTCCGAATCTGCGCCAGTTGCTGCGCGACATGCATGCAACAGGCAACTACTTGATAACTCTGGCGGAAACATGAACAGAGACGGTTTTTACCGCGTCGCGGCTCGCATTTTAAATGCTACTCCTTTCGTTACGTTCGCTGTCTTGATGGCGGTGAACTCAGGAACCACGATCGCGCAAACAGACAATCAATTTCAGCCGTCGGCTCATCCGGAAAGAATCACTCCGTCTCAAAACGACGCCACGTTCACGCCGGATCCGTATTATTCTTCCGCGCTGACTCTTGATTCGCCCATGGATTCTCAAGCCGGTGGCTCCGTTGAATGGAATCCACCGGGCAATTCAACCCATCAAAATCGACCGGCTGCATCGCTTCCGTCGCGTTTGAAAAACCAAGTCCGTTCTCTGATGGAAAACGAAACATGGGAACCGCCACTGACACCTGTTACTCCTGCGTATGACTCGAGCAAGCTAACCCATTCACCCATTCCGTGGCTGCAGCAACCCGCGCCACAACCATCCGCGACAGAAAAATCCACGGCTCAACAGCTCGCTGCGCAACGGCAGGGAGTTCCAGAAATTTCCTTGGGCGATAAACGGCCAACACCAGTTCAGCCCTTCAAGCGTGCCACATCGATCATTCGCCCCAACTCAACTTCGCTTCTGTCGTCCGGTGGCCACCAGAAAGTGATTTCTAACGATTTCGCCAAAGCGGGCGTCGAAGCGGCAGTCAAACCGGCTGAACCGACATTGATCAAGACACCCGATCCAACGCTTGAAACTTCACGAGCAACATCAGGCGGAAAAACAGGCGCTTCCAGCGTATCGGGAGTCGCGAGGCGAAACGACCGAGACTTCGCGGGACGTTCCGATTTCGTTCCACGAACCATCAAGACAGGACCTTCGCAGCCAACCGTCGAACTAGAACCCCCAAAAATCAAGAAGACGGAACCGATTGCCCGCAACACATTTGTTGGCAAGGCGCAGCCACTATTGGGCAAAACAAAACCAAAGAAAATTGACTCATTTGGATCGCTTACCAGCCCATCTTCAAACAAGGACTCGGTTTCCACGCCCGCCACCACTCGTCAGACGGCCAGCTCCCCAGCAAACTCAACGGTTCGCCCTGTTGATGCAGAAACCTTCGAGCCGACTCAATTGTTGGCGCTGGTTGGTGGTGAACCGATCTTCGTTGGTGATGCACTGCTTCAGGTTAATCAGCTGATCGAACAGCACATGGGTAACGCTCCCGAATCGGCCAAAGCTCGTGAACGACGTGGCTTGATCAAAAGAATTCTGCCCAAGATGGTTGACGAAAAAATCCTGTACGTAGGAGCATTACAAGATTTGCCGGAGGAAGCGGACATCGAACAAATCGTCGCCTCTGCGGCCAAAGAGTTTGACGAAAAAGCTCTGCCCGATCTGCTGAAACGAGCGAAGTTGAAAGACGCGGCTGACTACGACAAATTACTTCGAAGCATGGGATCGTCGCTGAGAAAACGACGCGATGCATGGGCTCGCGATCAGTTGACGCGATATTTTATTGGCGAACAACTCGACCTCGATCGCGAGATTACTCATCAGCAGCTTTTGGAGGAGTATCGGGCGAACGTTGAACAGTACAAGATCGCCGAAAAATCGAAGTGGGAACAAATCATGGTTCGCTTCGATCGTTTCTCCCATCGCGACGAAGCTCACGAAGAAATCGTGGCTTTGGGTAATCGACTGGTCAACGGAGCGAGCCTTCCTGCCCTCGCCAAAAAAAGCTCGCACGGTTTCCGCGCCGACGAAGGTGGCCAACACGACTGGACGGGGCGGAACGCGTTGGTGTTGAAAGAGATCGACAAAGCGATTTTCTCGTTGCCGATTGGCAAACTGAGCGACGTGATCGAAACCAGAGACGGTTTACACATTGTCCGTGTGATCGACCGACAGGAAGCCGGAATTAAACCGTTCACCGAGGCTCAGGCGGACATTAAAAAGAGGCTGAAAGTAAAAATGCGGGAAGATGCATTTGAGCAGCACCTTGCAAAGCTCAAGAAGAAAATTCCCGTCGAATATTTCAACTTTGAATCGAACGAAGTTGCGTCTCGCGACGATGGCTCGTTTTTGGAATAGCCTCGAAAAGATCCCGCAAAACGCTCAAAGCGACCGAATAAACTCAGCCCGGCAGCTTCCTCGCGCCCTAAGACGTTATCTAACGAGCCTCGCCCGGCCACTGCGCCCAGTTCAAGAGGGCAGAGAGAACTTTCGAGATCCGGTTTCAATCCAATCGAGGATGAAATCGAATCATCCAGCCGAGTTTCGCATCGACGTAAAAAACGGTAAGATCAAGGGCTTATCTGCGTCGCAAATCTCAGGCTTCAGGAATGATCTCAATGGCGAAAGTCGTCAAGCTATCCACCGGTGAAAAGGAATTGGAACTGCCCGTAACGGTGGGCAGCGAAAACGAAGAAGGGATCGATATCGGCGTCCTTCGAAAAGAAACCGGGATGGTCACACTCGATGTGGGCTACGTAAATACGGGCTCAACGACCAGTGACATCACGTTTTTGGATGGCGAAAAGGGAATTCTGCGTTATCGGGGCTATCCGATCGAGGAATTGACCAGCAAGTGTGACTTTATCGAGGTCGCGTGGCTGCTGATCTATGGCGAGCTACCATCCAAACCCCAACTGGATGCGTTTCGTAATTCCATCCGTAAGCACACGATGCTGCACGAGGATTTGAAGTCGTTTTACGATGGATTCCCACGTGACGCCCACCCGATGGCCATCCTTTCCAGCGTCGTTGGAGCCATGTCCACGTTCTACCAGGATTCGCTTGATCCACACGATCCGAAACAGGTAGAGATTTCGATCCATCGATTGATGGCGAAATTGCCGACGATTGCGGCTTACGCTCATAAAAAATCGCTCGGACAGCCGTTCATTTATCCCCAGAACGAGGACTCATACTGCGATAACTTTTTGCGGATGATGTTTTCGGTTCCGTGTGAGGAATACCAATCCGACCCCGTTTTCGTCAACGCTTTGAACATGCTGCTGATTGTTCACGCTGACCACGAGCAGAATTGCAGCACGTCGACCGTTCGGATGGTCGGGTCAGCAGATGCAAACCTGTTCGCTTCGATCTCTTCGGGCATCTGCGCTCTTTGGGGCCCATTGCACGGGGGCGCGAACGAAAAAGTGGTGCGTATGCTGAATCAGATCGCCGATGACGGCGGCAATGTCGAAAAGTACGTCGACATGGCCAAGGATAAGGAGAACGGATTCCGTTTGATGGGCTTTGGGCATCGAGTTTACAAGAACTTTGACCCACGCGCTAAGCTGATCAAGTCGGCCTGTGATCGACTGCTGGAAAGACTGAACATCGACGATCCGCTGTTCGAGATTGCTCAAAAGCTGGAAAAGGTCGCTCTGGAAGACGAGTATTTCATCAAACGAAACCTTTACCCGAACGTCGACTTCTATTCCGGCGTGATTTATCGAGCGATGGGGATTCCCGTCGAAATGTTCACCGTTCTTTTCGCGATCGGTCGCCTGCCAGGTTGGATTGCTCACTGGAAAGAAATGCAGAACTCGCCCACGTCGCGGATTTGTCGCCCTCGCCAAATTTACACTGGCCCAACGGAACGAGAATTCGTTCCCTTGGAAAAACGATAGCGGGAGGTTACGTCGCTCAATTGGCCGGTGCCGACACCATCGCAATGTCCGTCTCAAGTTTAGCGGCGAATTGCTCGGGCCGTCGTTACACGACACAACGGCAGAAACTGATCCAACTTAAAAATTGGTGCCTTGGGTAATCAATTGTTTATACTGAACAGTTTGCATCGTGTACTGGAGTCCAGCTATGTCGAGGCCACCCTTTTGTTCTCTTTTTTCGACAGCGTCGATCAGCCTGTTCCTGTTTTGTGGCGTTTGCAGCGGGGACGTGACATTCACGGTTACTGAACGCCCCGACAACACGTCTGATCCCGATCCATCACCGTGGCTGAATAGGGTAGATAACGCGACGCTGTTTGAAACCGAAGCGGCTCACATTCTTTTCGCTACTGAAGTCGATACTCTCCCTTCCACCAATTCTTTTGGTCTGGGTCGAGAGACCGGCACGCTTACGTTTGACCGCGTCGCAACCGGGCTTGAGTGGAGTTTTTCCGTCACGGCAGATGAAACGGTCGATTTCCCAGGAAGTGAAGCAGGTGGATTTACATATAACGACCAGGAAGGGGGAGACATTTTTCGGACTGGTGCGTTGTCCCCCGGAGATGTTGGCAACTTTGACAACGACGATGTAACGTTTCGGTTCCTGGATGGAAAGCCGATTTACGGTTTTGGATTTGATTTGCTTGATTCAAACGTATCAACAGGAGAAACGCTGACTGTCTACGATGCCAACGACGTGTTACTGGCAGTCTTCGACCTGCCCCCGGGACCTCCCGGGGTAATCAATAACTTTTTCTTGGGCGTGACGTCAACTGTCCCAATCGGAAGTATTTCATTTGATGAAAACTCTGGCTCTGATGACATTGCGATTCGCGACTTCAGGTTTGCGACAGCACTCGCGGTCCCGGAACCGAATAGCTTTTTGCTGGCTTTTTTCACGGTGTTGGGTATCACGTCCAGGAGGCGAGCAACCTGAGCGAGGTTGATGTCATCGCCAATTCTTCGCTATTCCGTAACGGCGCGCCGCTGGATTCAGTTCTTTTGCCAGCACTTCAGCTGACCTTCTGTCAGTTTGCGAAACTTTGTTTGGGCAGCCGAGTTTTCTGCTTCTTCAAACAACTCGCGTTTAGTGCTTTGTCTAACTTGAAAACTGGGTTTGGCGCGCCAACCCCAAAACTCTTGTTTGACGAAGCAACAGGAAATCTGATTCGGTTGTCAGTAGAACGACGAATCTTTCTGACGGGCAGTTGCTGAAAAGATGCCGCAAATTTCTCGTGGCAAAACTTTTTCGTTTTCGGTGACGGCACCCCCGCCGGCCGGAATTTCACATTCGGGCTCTGTGATGAGTCCATGGGTTCTATGAGAAACTCAATGAAGATTTATGGATTTTATGGCGTTCTATTTTCTGTTTTGGCGTTCGGTTCAGTCACGGAAGGACAGATAGTTTCAAATTCTGATTCCTCAGCCTGCCAGAATTGTTCCCAGGCAGTCAATTTTTCGGACCGCGTCGAACCGCTCCAAACTGCAGTTGTGAACGAAGTTGTGGACTCGAGTCAAATGATTTATCAGGACTCAGCGGTGGCTCCAGCCACGTACAACGCGCCACAAATCATGCAGGCTCCTGTGACAACCACCACCTATTCACAGCCCATCGCTCAGCAGCCCGTTCCGCCAGCCCCTGTTTCGTCACTTGCATCTAACGTCCGAACCGGACTTGCGCAGACGAAAGCGGCAACTGCGGCTCGGATTGGGTTACGAGGCCATCTTGGTGGAGGGCTGGGCGGCGCGAATTACGAGGGCGTGGGCTGGTCTTCACAGTCGGCTCAGTCCGCGATCCAGAACTGCTGCTATTGGGGCACTCGTCCCGTATCACAGATTGGCGTCGCGAAAGGCAGCGACGGCTGTTGGTACGCCTGCGTTCTGTATCAATAGAGAGCAAACTATCCTATTGATTGAAGCCGTGGCAGCAGGTCGTACCAAAGACGTTATGAGCCTGCTGCCATCTTTAAAGCAATTTGCAAAAGAACTTCTCCACGCATGACGCTTTCGTTGAAAACGAATTTCTCAGTCAACATTCGCCGGCTCCCCAGCTTCGTCGATCACAACTCCTTCGTGCATCCAGTACTTCAGCAGCGGCGAGAGCAGTATGCAAACGACGCCGCAAGCGATTGCAGTCAGCGCAATGCTACCAAACACGTCCCCGTAAACATGGACCGTATCCTTTGGAGCTGGCAGATCGCTTCCTCCTCCGTGTCCACCAACGCTGGTGAACTGTGAGATGATGGCGGCAAGATACTGGCTGAACGCCGTCGCCAGAAACCATGCTCCCATCAACGTACTGACAAGCACTTTCGGGCTGAGCTTGGTCATCGTCGACAGCCCAACAGGCGAAAGGCAAAGCTCTCCCGTTGTCTGGAGCAGAATTCCCAAAGTCAACCAACTGATCGCCACCATACCGACGTCGGTGCAATTCTGAGCCCCCAGCCAGAACGCTCCAAAGCCAAGCCCCAGCTGAATCAATCCCAGCCCAAACTTCACGGGAGCACTCGGATCAAGATTCTTCGCGCGAAGCTTCGACCACATCCAATTGAATACCAGTGCAAAAATCAGAATGAAAATCGCGTTGAATGACTGGAAGATGGATGCTGGCAACTCGTCGGCGCGACTCGCAATGCCCATGCCGACGTTTGATTCGCTGATCGACCAATTGACATCCACCTTATCAATATCAGGCACCTCATTGATAATCTTCCTGATTCGATCAAGGTCGGAATTGGTGAACGCGTCTCCTGAAGCGTTGTAGGCATATCCCAGCTGAGCCTGAGTGGGTTCAATCTTCACGATCTGACCGACCATCTCAGACGTCACCGCCTCTGTTTCACCAACCCGGTCAATATTCCGATCCGTAAAGTTGTTAACGCTGCTACCCGCCTGTTCGAAAAATGCGAAAAAGAGCATTTGGAAGAAAATCAGGACCAACGCCGCGAGCATTCGGTGACGCTGAATCTTTTTCAGTTTGAAAGTCTCCAAGATCAGGTAACCGAAAGCGAGAATCCCCAGCACAGTCAGTACGAGTCCCGCCGGTTTGCTGACTTCCTCAAGGAAAATTCCGGCGATCGTGCCGGCAATTCCCCCGCTGCCTTTCACTTTGCTGATTGTGTCGCGATCGATCAGCTGATACGACTCGCCTCGCAATTTCGGCTCAACTTCAATCCCGGTTTCACGAACTTTCGCAATTGTTTTTTCATCGACGTTGAATTTCTGCAAAAAGCCAATTCGATCAAGCAGCAATTCCTCCCTGGTTTGAACCGTCGCGTCTGCTGGAGGCTGATTGAACGGAGAGAAGCCCGAGACCAGCAACGCGAAAATCGGAATTGAGATCGCCGTCGCCAGATACACCTTCCAGTCGTTACGCGAATCGACTCCTTCCGGTCGGCCGCCGGCCCATGCCGGAAGCCCACCGCGTGAAAGCGCGATGCAGGAAACAACCGCAGCAATCATCAGACACACCGCCACGAATACATTGATAGAAATCGCGTAGATATTGTCCGAGCGAAACATCAACATGCCCACGGTCGAGGCAATCGCTCCCGCCATGATCAACGCCTGGGAAATGAAAGTCGGCATGACAAAGACGGCAAGCCCAACCAGCATTCCGATCGTTGCGAGCCCGAACCCATAGTGCCAACCGTAGGTTTCTCCCACGTATCCGCACAGCAGCGGACTCATTGCAGCCCCGAGGTTGATTCCGGTATAGAAAATATTGAAGCCGTCATCTCGCCTTCGATCGCCATCTGCATACAGCGATCCGACCGTTGCTGAGATATTGGGTTTGAAGAACCCGTTTCCGACAATCAGCAGAGCGAGGGCGAAGAAGAAAGGCCACTCGGCTTCCACGGTCATCAACAAATGACCGGCAGCCATCAGCAAGCCTCCAATGACCACCGCAATTCGTTTGCCCAGCAGTTTGTCTGCGAGCATGCCGCCGATAAACGGCGTCATGTAGACTAAGGCCGTGTAGGCTCCATACACGGTGTACGCTTGAGTGTCTCCGTAACCAAGGAACCCCTTGATCATGTAGAACACCAGCAACGCTCGCATTCCGTAATAAGAAAAACGCTCCCACATCTCTGCAAAGAACAAGGTGTACAAGCCAGCCGGATGGCCGAACACATCGGCTTGCTGTTCAATTTCTGATTGAGTCATCAAGGACCTCGTTCACGCCAGTATCGAAAGGTTTCCAGAAACCAGAAGATACCAGTGTCCTCGATATTCACCAATCACAATTGCTGGGGCCTGGGTAGCCCGGAATCGATCGTTAGACGACGCTGCGGCTCGTTTGCAATCGCGACTCGATCAAAGCACACCTTCAAGCAGCACGGAACCAACGCGGACGATGGTGGCGCCTTCTTCGATGGCCCATTCAAAGTCATTGCTCATTCCCATCGAAAGCTCGGTGAGCCGAATGTTCGACGCCGGTTGATTCGAATGGTCCTGCTGTAGCTGCCGCAGATGGGCGAATTGACGCCGCGTTTCAGACTCACCCACGTCCAGCCCCGCCATGCCCATCAGCCCCGAAACCTGCACAAACTTCAAAGAACTGGCGTACTCCAATGCATCCGCCAATCCTGATTCGTCGTAACCATGCTTGGCCTGATCGCCGGAGATATTCACCTCCAGCAGCACGTTAACTTGACGTTGCAGGTCGGATCCAACCGAGTTAATCGAATTCAAAAGTCGATTGCTATCGACCGAATGAATCAGCGTCGTGATCGGAGCCGTTCTAGCGACCTTGTTTCGCTGTAAATGACCGATCAAATGCCAGCAAAGGTCAGGTTGGGAAATCGCGTCCGACTTTTCCCATAGAACCTGAGGCCTTCCTTCGCCCAGATGATGGCAACCGGCATGGAAAAGAGTTTCCGTAACCGCCGAGTCCACGTACTTGGTCACAGCAACCAACGTCACGTCATCCGCCGATCTGCCAGACTTCTTTGCTGCCTCAGCAATTCGCTCGCGAACCGACGCGACATTGGATCTTAATTTTTCAATCATTCGATTTGCAAAAGAGGCTCAACGTGCCCGGAAATATCAAAGGAACCCAGAAAAAACTCACCTGCAAAGTTCTCGCCGATAAACGTCCGATTACCACGCTCAGCGAGCGATCGATACAAGACCCATTGCTGAGTGTCTAACTGGATTCGAAACGCTGCCGCAACATCGCAGGGGACAATTTTCAGATGCTCGGCCACAGTCAGCGACCGCCACGTTCGGGGACGCTTGCTCCGTTTTGGGTTCAGGTCAAACACCAACGGAGCATACAAGGTTCGCCCCGAAGTGCGCTGACGCAACACAAATGCGTGATCCTGAACATCAAGACTTCCCTCATGCCGGGCCCCTTTCCATTCAGGCAAAGACAAAGGCAAGACCAGCGACTGAATCTTTCCTGCCGTAAGATAAATTTCTCGCGTCTCGGATTCTTTCAAAACCGAAACACCCGGAGCCAGAGGCCAGTGGCATTGATACTCAATCGAACCCGGCTGTTCAGAAACGATCACGTCGGCAACGATCAAAAACTCATCGTCTCGCGACAAGATGAACTGACGTTGCAAAGTCACATCATTTGAAAGTTCGATTTCCAGTTCCAGAAAATCAAGATGCTCGTTCTGCTCGTCACAAACTGATTCAAAATCACCGACGGGTTCAAGCAATTGCCCATCGCATCGAATCTGAGGCATGGTTTCTCCGCCGATCAACGGCAAGTCTCGCCCGACCTCGAGGCGACACCCCTGATTCGAATAGTCCAATGCAAACTTCGGAGACCGTCGACGCCAGCTTCCCTGGTAAACACCCGACGCCGCCCACTCGGACAGCGAACTTTCCTCCAGATCGATCGCCCCAACATCGGCGCGTTTGGGTTTTCTCAGGCGGCAAACGTCGGCAAATTCTCTTTCGCGTCGTTTACCTTTCATCAACGAAATCAGCTGTGAACTGAATGCCTTGCCGACAGGTGCATCCTGAAAACTGCTCAACATCAACGATCCGTCAAACCGCATCAGGCGAAATACCTGAGCCACCAGCCAATGAACTTGTTCATCAACCGCCGGGTCAGCCGGGAAGCCCGCTTTGCGAGCCATTTTCAAACAGCGAGTCCAACTGGCAGCCAACGGCGCTAACACAGGCAGGTACTCCGCCGAGGGCCAACCGTCCAGATCCAGCATCGCACTCAATGAGTTATTTAATCGAATGGCAGCGTCGTGACCGGTTTGATCCATTGAGTCAACTTCAGGCATCAGAAACGCCAACGTCATGGGTAGTTCCACCGAAACCAATTGGTACCCCCACGGACTCAATTCCCAATCGCTGCGAGGTGAAACTGACATGTCCACCAAATTGTCGAGCGTCTGGTGCCACTGTCCTTCGTCGCACCTCGAAGCAATCGCGGGCAGGGCCTGAGCCGCCGCGACCGAGAGCAAAGCCGATTCTGCATCAGCCCGCAGTGGACCGTTACTGCCCATCGACAAAGATTCCGCAGCCTGTGTAACCTCGCGTGCCAGTGTTTTTAACTTGCCCTGACGAGAAACCGAATCGTGCCAACGCTCGATCACCGGAAGCGTATCACCATTAAGCACCGATCGCGTCACCGCCCACGTCAACGGAGATTTTGATCGCCGATCCAATTCGCCGCCGAGCAATTTGCAATACTTGCGCCATCGATTGGGCCGCGAAATCCTCTTCGCGAACTTCGACCATGGCTCCATCTTTTTCAGCACCGGCGTTCCTGTCAGAATGGGACGAAAAGGGAAGCGTGCTTCCCGAAAGAGTCCACATTTTACCATTCAAACGCGACGTCGAGAACACTCCTCACGACATTGTCGCCAATTGCAGTACCAGAGGCTTCAAGATGTCGAAACAAATCAGACGACCATCAACCAGCAGCTCACTTCATCGGCCTGTGCGTTCAGTCGTTGGATCAGCAATTCTCGTGCTCCTGGCAGCAGGGCTGATCAGTGTCGTTGCCTCACCATTTTGCGTGGCTCAAGATCCGGATAGCGCCCCCACAAAAGTACAGGAAAACGGGGCCGAGTCCGAGCCAACGTCCGATGCTCAAGTCGCCGCCGTAGAAGAGCAAACGATCCCGATCCCTGAGCATTGGAAGCGTTTGGGGCGTCCCGGCGGCAGCGAAGTCTGGCTGGACATGAAGAACAAGACCGTGATTGTCGCGGGACACATTTGCCTGACTCGTGGCGGGCTGGAAATGTTTGTCTGCCCGGTTAATACCAAAGAGCACGAATCTGTCATCGCGGCCCATGCGGCAGCGTCCGAAGTCCACGCGGCATTGCTGGCGGTCGGAGCAAAACAAGGGAAGCCGGTCCAGTGGGAACCCGAGTATCAACCTGCCAGCGGATCAATCATCGAAGTGAAAGTCACTTGGAGCGATCCTCAGTCCGGTCGTCTGTTGACTCGATGGGGAAAAGAAATGGTCCGTGATTTTCGCAACGGCCTTGGGTTGTCCAACGATTGGATTTTTGGCGGAAGCATTCTCGAAAAAGATCCCGAATCGGGCGAATCTTATTATTACGCCGACAGTGGCCCTCTGGTTTGTGTATCAAACTTCGCAACCGCAACGATGGACCTTAACGTTGCCAGCACAGCAGCTGACGGCGGCTTACTTTACGAAGCTTACACTGAAAATGTGCCGCCCAAAGGAACCAAGGTCTATGTGTTCTTGAAACCAGGAAAGTTTTTCGAGGCCAAGTAGCAACGCGTGAACCCGAGAGCATTCACACTGTCCTCAAACTGACCACTGCGAACGTTACAGGGAAGTTCTCCCGATACGAAAACACATACCAAACATCGATGACTTGTGGGTTGACGGATGTGGGTCGCTTCCGTTGTGTGGGTTATTTTCTTGTCGCCAAATGAAGCAACAAGACCTATACTTCGGTATTACCTTTCGAAACTTGACTTGAGCCACCATGCACGATCGCGAAAGAACTCGAAAATCAGAAGAAGAAGTCGCGATCGTCGTGCGAGTGATTCTGCCTGACGATCCGGTGGAGCTTGATCCGCTGGAGGAGCTGACGGGACTTGCGGAAACGGCAGGCTCGTTGGTAATGGCCGGATTGGTTCAGCGCCGTGAACGTCCTGACCCGGCAGCGTATCTGGGAAAAGGAAAGCTGGTTGAATTGGAAACGCTGGTCGAGTTCCATGCAGCTGACGTGGTGATATTCGATAACGACCTTTCTCCGGCGCAGAATCGAAATTTGGAGCAAACGCTGAATTGCAAGGTACTCGATCGGACCGAGCTGATTCTGGATATCTTTGCGACGCACGCTCGCACCTACGAATCGCGCCTGGCGGTCGAACTGGCTCAGCTGGAATATTCCCTGCCCAGACTCAAACGCATGTGGACTCACTTGTCTCGTTTGAAGATGGGTGTCGGAATGCGTGGGCCGGGTGAGAAGCAATTGGAAACCGACCGTCGGCTGGTTGAGAAACGCATCCACGACTTGAAGACCGAACTCGGCAAGGTCGAAAAACGAAAACAGCGTCAGGTGGAGTCTCGCAAGGGAACGATGACGGTTTCGCTGGTCGGTTACACCAACGCTGGCAAGAGCACGTTGATGAATGCGTTGACCGATGCGGACGTGCTGGCTCAAGATAAACTTTTCGCCACGTTGGATACGCGGACTCGTCGTTGGCACCTGCCCAAGTGGGGACCGGTTCTATTGAGTGACACCGTCGGATTCATTCGTGACCTGCCGCACAAACTGATTGCCAGTTTCAAAGCCACGCTCGAAGAAACCCGGCAGGCCGATCTGTTGCTACACGTTGCGGACGCGAGTAACCCGCAGGTGATCGATCAAATTCAGGCCGTCTACGATGTGCTGAAAGAATTGGGCATCGAAGAGAAAGACGCGCTGCTGGTTTTGAACAAAGTGGATCAGATTCATGATCCTTCGCGGCTGGATGCTTTGTTAAATCGCTACCCAAATGCAATTCCCGTCAGCGCGAAAACCAAGATCGGATTCGAAAAACTGCATAGCGTGGTGGGCGATGCGCTCAGTCGGTCGTTTCAAGACGTTGATATTGAGATGTCGATCAGCAATGGAAAGCTGTTGGCCTATCTGGCCGCCAAGGGTGAAATTGTTTCGACTCAGTATGGCGAAGACTTCGTGAAGGTCCACTGCCGACTACCTCAGAAATATCTGGGGCGAATCGATCCCACGGACACAATCATCACGCCGCACTCGGCCGCAGGCTGGACGTCCGATACGGAATCAGAGTCGGATGATCAAACGGTGCTGAGCGCGGACGACCTTCTGGATACGGATTCTGACGCAGATGCCTTTACGGCAGATGCCGCGGCGACCACCGAAGAAAGTGACTGGGATCCAATTCAGATGAAACCTATTCAACTGGATCATCCACCCATCGATCGGCAATCCCCACAGAATATCGACGTGGATTGATGCTGCCTGGGCGGATCAGCTTCTGCGACGGCGCGACGCAAGCAACGTTGTTCCCGCGAACCAGACAAACACTGCCGATGGCTCTGGAATCGCGGCAGGCCGAACCTCAAACCCGACATCACGCAATGACTCGACCGTGAACCGAGCCAGAAACGGGGCGCCGATATCAGGGTCCAGTGCTGCCGTCAGCAACTCTCCTGCAAGATCGCGATCTTGATCGTCAACAATTCCGGTCAGCGGAGACAAATCAAACGGATCGCCTTCGCCTGCTTCACCGGCACCACGAAAAATCTGATCCCAGTGAACGTCTCGCGACCCCGGAGGTCCGGAAAGCTCCACCGGAATAAACTCAGCATCGGGATCGAACTCTTCTCGATAGGCGGCCAACCCGAATTGTCCTGTGTACTGGCCCGATCCTGGCACGTAGACGCCGTTGGCAACCCAAGTCGTTCCGATCCCAAGCACGTGGCCGATCTCATGAGCAATTAACTCGTCGATCACGTTCAATCCCTGTCCCCGAAAATCGGAAAAATCTTCCAGGATGCCGCGGTTAATCCGGATCTCTCCCGCCTGAAAAATCCAGAATCCGCCTTCAAAAAAAGGTGTCAAGCCATTGGCATTCGCGAACCCCGTGGTTGTGCCTTCAATTGAAATTGGCAGGGTGGTTTGCGTGATGCCTGGTTGGTACCCAAGGATCTCCCGCTCCCAGACGACCTCGGCGATTTGCATGGCCTCTTGCGTGATGGCCAACTCCGCCGCTGAAAAATCATCAGGGTTAGCAATCGAAAGCTGCAAATCGAACTGCCCAAAAACTGACACCGGAACGAAGCTAACCGCCATCAGAAACGCGAACATGCAGATCGATCCAGATGACAGATGATGTTTCGAAGCGGATCGAACGTTGGCAATCGTTTGTTTCGCGGGTGACATTGTGTATCCAAAAACGAATGAGCATGATTTGAAAAGCTGGTTTCCATCCTACACCAGTCTTGTCTGGTGGCAAGCAATTCAACCGGGTGTTCTCATCGGCTCGCTGCCATGGATAGGGATTATATCAATCAACCATCACGCAAAATGAGGTTGCACAGAGATTCGCACTCCCAACCCTTCGGTCGACAATTTCGAATCAATCTGCGACAACCAAGCTTCCAGCAAGGATCGATGGACGTATCGGTGATCCTTGTTCAAGCCAGCTTTCATTTTTCTGACTCGTTCCATGCCTCGACGCCAACTTACCAATCGCAGAGTGATTATCACCGGAACTTCCAGTGGGATTGGCTGGCATCTTGCTTTGCAGTTAGCTGAGTTTGGGTGCCAGATGGTCGTCTGTGCTCGTCGGGAGGACCGACTGAATGAACTGGCCTCTTTGATCGAGCCACTGGGCGGCACCTGTGTCGTTGTCGTTGGCGATGTCTGTGAATCGGCGACGCGTGGACTTTTATTGGCTGCGGCTGAGGAACATTTTGGCGGCGTGGATATTCTGATCAACAACGCTGGAATTGGAGCGATGGGAAGATTTGACGAAGCAAACCCGGAACGGTTACGACAGATCTTTGAGGTCAACTTCTTTGCAATGGCCGAGTTAATTCGCGAGTCGCTGCCACTGTTGAAAGTCGGTGCCGACCCTTTGATCGTGAATATGAACAGCGTGCTGGGTCATCGCGCGACACCGCTCAAGAGCGAATACTGTGCTTCCAAGTTCGCGGTGCATGGTTTAAGTGACGCGATTCGTGCGGAGCTTGCAGGCGATGGGGTGGATTTACTGTTGGTCAGTCCCAGCACAACCGACAGCGATTTTTTCGATTCCGCCATCGAAGACGAAACCGGCAAGGATTGGAAAAAGGGCGGTGCGATGTCTCCCGAAACTGTTGCTGCTAAAACGATACGAGCAATGCAGAAACGTCGCCACGAAATCATTCTCACCTTCGGCGGCCGCATCATCGTCTGGCTCGACCGCATCATCCCCGGCATCGCCAATCGACTGGTTGCCCGGTTTGGGCAATGAGCCCGTCAGATTTAGTCGTTGAGATTCGTTTTGCTACCGCTCAGGTGGCTCACGATCACGATCGACGCGAGTGATCCAAAAAATGCGGGCACGAGGTTGTAGCAACTGTCGGCGAGCCTGGGAAACTGCTGCCAGACCACAACCGTGGTGATGCCGACCAACATTCCGGCAATCACGCCGAGCCCCGTCGTTCGTTTCCACAAAAGGCTCATGATCAGCGCGGGTCCAATCCCGGCTCCAAGTCCCGCCCAGCCGTAGTCCAGCACGAAGGTGAACACGGAGCGAACTTCGCCGATGGCAATCGCGGTCGCGATAATTGCAACAAAAACCAATGAACAACGCTCGATCGTCTTACGTGATTTCAAGGTCGGCGTGACCCCGAAAATCCTCTCCAGCAAATCATGACTGACCGCAGATGCAGAAACCAACAGCTGAGAATCAGCGGTCGAACAGATCGCTGCCAGAATCGCGGCCAGTAACATGCCTCCGATGACTCCCGGAATCAAATCCGCGTCTTTCGCGATCACTGGCAACGTGTTTTCGGGATCGGTGATGTCTCCGTAGTAAACTCGTGCCGCGATCCCCAGCAGGATCGCTCCGGCAAACAAAGTCGTCACCCAGATCGTGCAGATAATGCCTCCGCGAAAAATAGCTTGATCGTCCCGAGCCGACATCAGACGAACCAGGCTATGAGGCTGCCCGGGATTGGCTAATGGAATCCCAAGCCACAAGGCAAGGAAACCAAACAGTGCGAATCCGGACTTGCCCGCGTAGATGTCGGTAAGCTGGTCACCATTTTCCAACGCACCCAGTTTCTGCCAGAAATCTCTGAAACCTCCCAGATGATAAATCAGCAGCAGTGGAATCACAGTGACTGCCAGAATCATGAAAATCGACTGAGCAACATCTGTCCACGAAATTGCTCGGAATCCCCCGACGATCGTGTAAACAAGGATGATCGTCGCTCCGACCAAAACACCGGTCCCATAATTCCATCCAAACGTCCCGGTAAAAGTTTTACCCGCAGCATTCAATTGAGCGGCAACGTAGGCGGTCAGCATCGACAACACGATCGCGATCCCAATGATCCGAATCCAAAATGCGTACCGAGCGGAATACCTTGAAGCGATCACATCAACAACGGTTAACGAGTCCTGATCGACCGATGCCTGCCTCAACCTGGGTCCCATAACGAACCAGTTAAACAGCATTGCCAGAAACGTCATAGGAACGACCCAAAACGCACCGACGCCTGTTTCGTATGCAAAGCCAACCAACCCCAGAGTCACCCAACCGCTTTCCGAGGAAGCCGCCGATGAAAGCCCGGCTACCCAAGGCCCAAGCCCGCGATCTGCCAACAGAAAATCGGCATGCGTTTGCTTTGCGAATCGTGAGCTGACAACTCCCAACACAGCAATCGCAAGCGTGTAAATCAAAAAGCTGATCGCCACTGTGTTCATTGCAACATTTCCGATCCGTTTCAAGGCATTCTGGGCCATAGATGGCCTTCACGATCTGTCGTTACAATAGAACTGCGATACGACTTCAGGTAAACAGATTGTTTTAGGCTCTGTGTAACAATACAAGCACGAAGCGCAAGCGAGTGGATTTAGCTTGACTATTCTGTTCACTCGCTTGCGCGTCGTGCTTGTATTCTGGATTGTCATACAGAGCCTGGTCCGGAAGAACCGCATCTGCACTCTCAACTTGTTCCACACCAATTGTCGCAACTGAAAAAGCTGTAGTTCTTATGGGAAAAACTGATAGAAGCAAGAAATCGAAAAACGGCAACAAAAAAACACTCGCTGAAAAAGCTGACAAGTTTCTGTGTTACCAGAAGTCCGTTCAATCGGCCGAGCACGAGGTCGAGTTTTTCGAACAAGCCTACAAAGAAGCGTTTCGCAAAAAGCCTTACAGCTTGAGAGAAGACTTCTGCGGCACATTCAGTGTCTGCTGCGAATGGGTCAAATCAAACAGCAAACGCGAAGCGCTGGGCGTCGACTTGTGTGGCGAGACGTTGCAGTGGGGACGCGAAAACAACTTGGCAGCTCTGTCTCCAACGCAGCAAAAACGAGTCCGCTTGATCGAGCAGGACGTTCGCAAACGCAATCGTCCTCAGGTGGATGTCCTGGCGGCTCAGAACTTTTCCTTCTGGATCTTCAAGACTCGCTGTGAGGTCGTTGAGTACTTCAGGGCGGCTCGTGCGAATCTGAAAACAGAAGGCATCATGGTGATGGACATGATGGGTGGTGGCGATTGCCTGGAAGAAGGACAAGTCGACAAACGTACAATCAAAAAAGGAAAGAAAGGTTTCGACTATCATTGGAAACAGATCAGCTTCGACCCGATCACTCACGACGCCAGCTTCTCAATCAGTTTCAAGTTCAAGGACGGCAGCAAGTTGAAGAATGCGTTCCGTTATGACTGGAGGTTCTGGAGCATTCCGGAAGTTCGCGAAATGCTCGACGAAGCCGGATTCAGCGAAAGTCACGTCTACTGGGAACTGGAGGACGAGGACGGCGAAGACACCGGCGATTGGGAACGAGCCGATTCTGCAGATAGCGTTGCCTGCTGGATCTGCTACATCGTGGCGGTAAAGTAGACGCAGGCATCAGGTGCAATCTTTGAAACGCGTAGCCCCGGAGGACGCAGTGCGTAACGCATCCTCGTGGCATCTGTGCGTCTCCGCGTTTTACATCCGTTCGTCGGCCGGCTGGACTATGAGCGGCGTAGAGCTTTCCGTAAAATGCGGCTCCAAATTTTCTTACACGGATGCGTTCTATCGATGACCGACACCACTCCAAATTCTGACTCACTGAATCCCGAAGAAGCTCGCCGTAAAAAGCTGGAGCAAATCATTGCTCTTGGGCACGATCCGTACGGGCACCGCTTTGACGACCGCGATCTGCTGAAAGACATCCGTAGCCGCAGCAACGAAATTCGCTACAAGCTGGAAGACGGTGCCGAACTGGAAATCCCGTCAATCGATTCGTTGGGCGAAGGTGGCTTGAAAGCGTGGGCGAAAGAGCAGGGCAAAGGAACGCTGCAGGGGCCAAAGGTCCGAGCCGCAGGCAGGATTATCTTGCACCGTGACAAGGGCAAGTTGCAGTTCATCGACATCGAAGACTGGACAGGACGAGTTCAGCTGTTCGTCGGCCAGAAGCAAGTGGGCGAAGAGAATTGGGCGTTAATTCAGTGTCTGGACCTCGGCGACACGATCGGCGTCGATGGCATGCTGCGCTGGACTCAGACGGGCGAGCTTTCCATTTTTGCTGAAAAAATCTACATCCTGTGCAAAGCTCTCGATCAGCCTCCGGCCAAACATATCGGTCTAACCGATCCGGAAGTTCGGCAGCGAAAGCGGTATATCGACCTCGCATATAACGAAGGCGTTCGTGATCGCTTCCTCGATCGAAGCAAAATTGTTCAGTCGGTTCGCGAAACACTGATGGGGCAGGGCTTTGTCGAAATTGAGGGCCCGACGCTGCATGCAATCGCCGGCGGTGCCGCCGCGCGGCCGTTTGAGACCCATCATAACGCCCTCGATATGCAACTTTACATGCGAATCGCATTGGAGCTTCACTTGAAGCGTCTGATGGTCGGCGGTATGGAACGCGTTTTCGAACTCGGGCGAGTCTACCGAAACGAAGGCATCAGCCCTCGACACAATCCGGAGTTCAGCATGCTGGAGGTTTACCAGGCTTACGGTGACTACGAAAGCATGATGGACCTGACCGAATCTGTGATAGCAAACGCCTTGCAAGCAATCGGTGCTGGCACAAAAGTTCCGTTCGGAGATACGGAGATCGATTTCTCGACGCCGTTCGAGCGGAAAACGTACAACGAGCTTTTCGCGATGCACACCGGCGTTGACCCGGAACACTCGGCTGCTGTACAAGCACTGGCGGAGAGTTTGGGCTTCGACACCGAAGGTCGACACCCGGATGTGATCAAAAGCGATGTTTTCGAAGAGAAAGTCGAAGACGCGTTGGTCGGGCCAGTATTCGTCACGGATTATCCGGCCAGCATCTGCCCGTTGACCAAGCGGAAAGCGGACGATCCCTCGGTGGCTGAGCGTTTTGAGCTGTTCATCAATGGGATGGAATTGGCGAACGCTTACACGGAACTCAACGATCCGGATTTGCAGCAGCAGTTGTTCGAAACTCAGTTGGAAGGATTATCCGACGAGGACTCGATGGCGAAAATGGACCACGATTTTGTTACGGCACTGCGGAACGGTATGCCGCCCGCAGGCGGATTGGGAATCGGCATCGACCGTCTGGTGATGCTATTGACCAATTCACAGTCGATCCGGGACATCATTCTGTTTCCGTTGCTGCGACACGAGACTTGAAAGTTACAAGCACGAAGCGCAAGCGAGTGAACTGACACGGACGTCAGAATTAGATCCCGCGTTTTAGTTAGAACAAACCTGCCAAAGGATTGGCGATGTACAAACTGCTGCTTTCGTGGCGTTACCTGAAAACCCGCTTCATCGCGTTGGCATCAATTGTCAGCGTGACGTTGGGCGTCGCGACGTTGATCGTGGTCAACAGCGTAATGGCGGGCTTCGTCGACCAGATGAAAAGCCGCCTGCACGGAATTCTTTCCGATGTGGAAGTCGCCGCACCGTTGTTGGGCGAAATCACATATCCCCAAGAGCACGTGGCCGTCATTCGTGAACTGCTGGGGGACGAAGTCGAAGCATTGACCTGTGTCGTACGAAACCCTGCGTTGCTGTCGTTCGAGTTTCACGGTCGGCAATGGACGCAGCAAGTGATGCTGATGGGCATCGACGATGAAACTTTCGGCAAGGTGACCGACTTTGAGCCCTACCTGACCAACGAGCTGAAGCGGCAGAGATTCAGCTTCGAGCTGGAAGAAAATGGCTACGAACAAAAATACGAGCCGTCGGGGTGGGAGTACCGACGTCGCGTCGCCGAAAATAAAAAGCAGCTGGCCAATTTGATGCAACAACATCAAAATGCCTACGAGGTCGCGGCAGCGTCGTATCTGGAAGAAACAGACTCGCAAGGCGCCGCAATCAAAGTCAACGGCCCCGACGGAGAAAGGAAAGTCCAACTTCGGCCGCTACCATCGAAAGTCCCGCAACATTCCGATCCGGTTACCAAGATCGATGCAAACATCCATCAAGCGAACTCGATCCCGAACACACTCAAGCCGTCCGGACAAGCCGGAACGCAAAGAGTATCTCCATTCGATCCGCACGCAAATTTACGGCCTCAGGTGAAGCCCGAGGACATGTTTGACGCGGCAAAGGATCAATACACTGGCATCATTCTGGGCCAGGCAATCTCTCAACGAAAAACGACCAACGAAGCCGGTGAGATCGTTGATCTGTACATGGTTCGCCCGGGCGACGACGTTCAAATCATGTTTCCGAGTGTTGGCTCGCGTGCTCAGCCGGTCAGCGATAACTGCACGGTGGTTGATTTTTATTCGTCCAACATGCACGAGTACGATTCTACGTTTGCGTTCATGCCACTGTCGGCATTGCAGGATATGCGAGGCATGATCGATCCACTGACGGGCGACGGAACCGTTTCGACCATTCAAATCAAACTGAAAGAAGGGGCCGATCTGGATGCAGCTCGCGACAAACTGATCGCGAGATTCCCTCCTTCGCAATATCCATACGACATCCACACCTGGCAGGACACTCAGCGTCCTCTGCTGAGTGCCGTGACCATGGAGTTGACGATTCTGAACATTCTGCTGTTCCTGATCATTGCGGTGGCGGGCTTCGGCATTCTGGCCACGTTTTTCATGATCGTCGTGGAGAAAACTCGCGACATCGGCATCCTGAAAGCACTCGGCGCGCCAAGCCAGGGAGTCATGTCAATATTCCTTGGTTACGGAATGTCTCTGGGCACCGTCGGTACCAGCGCGGGGATCGTGCTGGGTCTTCTGTTCATTCGCTACATCAATGAGATCGCGGATCTCGTCGCGTGGGTGACCGGTCAGGAAGTCTTTGATCCAACTATTTATTACTTTTCTGAAATTCCAACGATCGTCAGTCCGTTGATGGTTTTCCTGGTCGCAGCCGGAGCAATTGGAATCGCCGTTCTGGCAAGCGTACTGCCTGCCCTGCGAGCAGCTCGTTTACACCCGGTTGAGGCTCTTCGTTATGAGTAAGGTCGCCAACAAAAGCACCACAGGTTAACCCGCTTCAGCAGAACGACGCCACGAAAGCACAAGAGGCTCCGTCGCGGCAACACCATGTATCGCTCGAATCAAATTTGAAATGACCAGCCCATGAGTAATCTGTCGCTAAAGTCGTCCAACCCTACGCAAAACTTCGCAAATGCCGTGGGCAATTCCATCAAACGAAACAACACCAAACTGCAGGTCTCGCGACCAACGGCGATGTCGGTTAACGGTTTGTACAAGAGTTACCACAAGGGAAAACTGGAAGTCCCGGTCTTGAAGGGCGTCGATTTATCAGTCGCTGAAGGGAGCTTCACTGCGATTGTCGGGCAGAGTGGATCCGGCAAAAGCACGTTACTACACTTACTGGGGACGCTGGACGCCCCTGACGCTGGTGAAATTCACTATCAAGACCAGCGGATCGACAATCTGCCATCCAGGCAGTTGGAAAAGCTTCGCAATACAGAATTTGGCCTGATCTTTCAGTTCTATCATTTACTACCTGAGCTGACGACGCTTGAAAACGTGCTGGTTCCTCGCATGGTTCAGGACGGTTTCTTCCAGTACCTGCGAAATAAGAAAGCTTATGTTCAGCGAGCGTCAGAGCTTCTGGAACTGGTCGGCCTGAGCCATCGACTGACTCACAAGCCCAGCGAACTTTCCGGAGGCGAGATGCAGCGAACCGCGATCGCACGCTCGCTGATTTCCAATCCAACCATCCTGCTGGCGGACGAGCCGACCGGGAACCTTGACGCCGAAAACGGAGCCGAGGTCATGGAGACGCTGCATCGTCTCCGAGAACACGAGAACCTGACGCTGCTCATGGTGACTCATGACGGAGATCTGGCCAGCAAGGCGGACGATGTCATACATCTGGTCAATGGTGTTGTCGCTGACTAATGCACCTCTGCTCGCTGAATCTTCCAGCACTCATGACTTTTCGTGGCTTACGATCATTAGTGCATGTTGCACTTAACTGTAGCGTCTGCGGCGTTGAAAAACCGAGCGAAAAGTATCGAAAAGCCGCTAGACTTAAACGAAACGCGCTCTAAACGCGTGCGCCACTTTCATACACTGCTGGCATAGATTGCTTGCGTGCACGGCAGTCGTCGCGCCGCTGGAATTGCGAATTGACCACCGGCGCTCACGTTCGGTTTCGCCCCGAAAACCAGAACGAGCCCTGCAATACCTATTTCTGGGAAAATAGGGATAACTGCAATCTTCGTTAAATTCGGCATAGCTTAACTGGCGATCTAGTGGGTGAGGTGATTAGGCGCTCGATGCGTCTGGATCACTCTTTGCTGCCCTTGCAGCAAGGGAATTCGTCCAGGGGGAAACCATGTTGAAATTGAACTACTCGTCTCTCGGCCACCGCAACTATCGCGAGTCCATGACCCGTGCACTGAATTCGATTCGTCAACGCATGAAGCGAAACGCTTTGCCCATCGGACTTTCCGCACTTGCCCTTGTCGCACTTGCTCAAAGTGGTTGCGGTTCCAGCTTCCGGAACCTGACGAATGATCTGAACAATAATTTGTTGGTCGAATATCGCGACGCAGTCTGGTCACGTCGCGCGTACAACCTTCGCTACGGAAACTGCGATCGGCCATACTCCAGCCACTATCGCGACGGATTCTGCGCCGGTTACATGGACGTTTGCAACGGAGGCGACGGATACGTGCCAGCGCTTCCGCCATCCGAATATCGTGGTTACGAATATCAGTGTGCCGAGGGTGCAAAGTGCGTCAACACCTGGTTCGAAGGTTACCCGGCAGGCGTCGCCGCTGCGAAGCAGGACAAGTCCGGTGATTACAAAGACATGTTCATCTCCAAGATGATCAACTCTGCCGTCACGCAAGAGAATGCGAAGCACTTGTTGCCGGGCGACGTTCCAATTGTCAACGCAAAGAAAGATGAAGATTCAGGTGTTACAACGAACGAGGCACCTCCTTTACCAGAAGTAACTTCCAACACTCGCACAGCCGATGTGCAATCGGACGTATCCCTTGCGGGACCCGCAGTGACCTCCGATGGGAACAGACACTTTGATCCGATCAGCATCATCGAGACCGTCTCCTCAGATGCTCCTCAGACAAACTCGATTCGGCCCGCTTTGCCTCCCATCGTGAAGGGCAGATCCGCTCAGAACCAGCAGCCTTCGCAAGTGACTTCTGCGAGGCCGTCAGCGGGATCACCGCAACCGCTACCAATGGCTCGCCAGGCGAACGCGTCGGTCATCACGAACCAATTTGTCCGCTGAAAATAGTTTACTCGTACAGCCGCACACCCGTCATTAACACTCGGCATCTCACGCTTGCTGAAATTCAGGGGGAGTTTTCCTAATATGTCATCATCAACCAAAACGAAACAGGTTCGCATCGGCCTCAGTCGCGCGATCACTCTGGCAGTAATCCTGACCAGCCTGTCGATGACCGGATGTACGGCATTGTTCAATCCAATTGATACGATTCCAGTAAACCGAGTCCCTTCGCAGTTTCTTGCAGAACCCCAGGCAAACAAGGTTCCGATTGACGTGGCTCGTCTGCGGCAAACCAAGCCTCCGTTTTATACGCTCGATTCTGATGATGTACTCGGTATCTTCATCGAAGGTGTGTTGGGCAACTTTGACGAGGCACCACCGGTTCAGTTGCCAGCCCCAGACAGCGACTTGCCTCCTGCGATTGGTTTCCCGGTACCGGTACGTGAAGACGGAACCATTTCGCTTCCGTTGGTCAAGCCACTTCCGCTGCGTGGTCTGACGATTCAACAGGCTGAAGCATTGATCACGCGGGCTTACCGCGGCGGCGATCAACCGATCTTGAAGGAAGACAGCCGAATTATTGTGACGCTTCTGCGAGAAAGAACTTATCGAGTCTTTGTCGTACGGCAGGATAACTCGCGAGCCCAGCAGAGTCTTCAGTTCCAAGGTCAACAGCGAGGTGGCATCGTCTCTGACCGTTCTGACTTCAGTAGCCGTGGATTTGTGCTCCAGCTGCCGGCATATAAAAACGATGTGCTCAATGCACTTTCTAGAACAGGTGGTCTGCCTGGTGTGAATGCGAAAAACGAGTTGCGTATTTTACGAGGCAACAGGCTTGATATTGCTCGACGAGATGAACAACTCACGGATTTCTATCGATCAAACAAACCTGATCAGTTCCCCTACGGAGTCATTCCAACGGTCGCTGATGAGACGAACACGATTAACATCCCAATGCGTATGAAACCAGGCGTCGTACCTAACTTGCGGGAGGAAGACATCATCCTGCGAGACGGCGACATCATCTACGTCGACAGCCGTCAGAGTGAAGTCTACTACACGGGTGGACTACTGGGTGGAGGCGAGCGAGTGTTGCCGCGTGACTACGACCTTGATGTACTGGCAGCTGTTTCGCTGGCAGGGACCGGAATCGCCACCAACCAGGTCACCGGCTTGATTGGCGGTGCTGCTCAGCGTGTTCCTCCGACAGAACTGATCGTTTTACGGCGAATCCCGGGTGCTCGGCAGCTGGCGATCCGCATCGACCTGAATGATACGATCAACGATCCACGCCAGCGTTTGCTGGTGAAGCCAGGTGACACATTGATCTTGCGGTTCAAGCCACAAGAGGAAATAATCAACTTTGCTTCAGGAGTCTTTTTCACCTTCGGTATTCGCGACCTGTTCAACTAGCGAAACCGGGGAGTCCCCAAAAAGCACCCACCTGTTAAAAAAAGAAAACGACGGCAGTCTCATCTGGCCGTCGTTTTTTTATGCGATCGCATGATGCTCGCGATTCAGACCGTCGACTTCACGTCGATCACCTCACCTCGCGGATGCTGCTGAGCGTCAAGGATTCGATTGACCGAGTTCAGGATCGCCTTGATCGAAGCCTCGATGCAATCCATTGAAACAGCTTGGCCACGATGCGTTTCATCTTGGTATTCAACCTGAACCGTCACCTGCCCCTGCGCGTCTCGCCCGAGTGATGAGCTTCGGACCTGATATTCTTTGCAGACCAGATCGATGCCTGTAATTTCAGTCACCGCCAGAAATGCCGCGTCAACTGGCCCGGTACCGTCAGTGACCGTCACGGAATGCTCCTCGTCTCCCTTTTTCAGAGTCAGCGAAATCGTCGGCGTCTTTTGATAAGGCAAGTCCAGCTGATAGGTGACCAGTGACCACTGCTCTTGAACTTTCCCGATTACCTGATGCTGGATCAACGCTCGGATGTCCCCATCGAAAACGTCTTTTTTACGATCAGCCAGAACTTTGAATTCCTCGAAAACTTTTTGCAGCTGGTCTCCGGTCAAATTAAAGCCCAGCTGTTTTGCCTTGTCTGCCAATGCGGCTCGGCCGCTGTGTTTACCGAGTACCAGATCTGTGCTGGCGAAGCCAACATCCTCCGGACGCATGATTTCGTAGGTTGTCGGTTCCTTCAGCATGCCGTCCTGGTGGATACCAGACTCATGAGCAAAAGCATTGCGCCCGACGATGGCCTTGTTGCGCTGCACCTGCAAGCCGGTGATCGTGGATACCAGGCGGCTAGCCGGCACCAATCGCTTCGCATCGATCCCGGTATCGCACTGATAGTGATCGTTGCGCGTCCGCATCGCCATCACCACCTCTTCCAGGGAGCAGTTCCCTGCTCGTTCGCCGATTCCGTTGATTGTGCATTCAATTTGCCCGGCACCCGCTTCAACAGCCGCCAGACTGTTGGCGACTGCCATCCCAAGATCATCATGACAGTGTACGCTGATGACTGCCTTGTCGATATTCGGAACTCGGTTGACCAACTGGCTGATACATTGCTTCATGTGATCCGGAGTCGCGTAGCCCACAGTGTCCGGGATGTTGACGGTTGTTGCTCCCGCATCAATGACAGCCTCAACCACTCGACACAAGAAATCGATCTCGGTGCGGGCCGCGTCTTCAGGTGAAAATTCAATGTTGTCGCAAAAGCTTTTCGCTAACTTGACTCCTTCGACCGCGCGCCGAACGATTTCGTCGGGAGTCATTTTCAACTTGAATTCACGATGAATTGCGCTGGTGGCCAAAAAGACGTGGATCCGAGGATCTGATGAGTGCTTCAAGGCCTCCCACGCCCGGTTAATGTCTTTCTCATGCGAGCGGGCCAACCCGCAGATCTCCGCACCGCGGATCTGAGAGGAAATCTCTCGAACGGCCTCGAAATCACCTGGCGAAGCGATCGGAAAACCGGCCTCGATCACATCCACGCCCATATCCACCAGCGCCTGAGCGATCTCCATTTTCTCCTGAAGATTCATGCTGGCTCCCGGCGACTGCTCGCCATCACGCAGCGTGGTATCAAAAATTTTAATGGATCGAGGTTCTGACATGAGGATCTACCGAATTGAAAATGTTCCGCTCTATTATCAGCAATCGGCGAATGAGGGGAAGGAGCAACCGACCTCCAACAACCCGAATCGCCAAAAACTTGTCCTGCGGGGTCAGAACATTTCCGGTTGCAAAAGGTTCACTATCTTTCAGAACCTACCGGGCAACGTATGTCACGCAGGCAACGTTGTGAGCCAGATTGCCTGCCGATACGATTGAACCTCAACTCCCCTGAACCAGACGAGATTTTTCGTGAATCCAGCATTGAGATTTTCGTTCGTATTCCTTCCAGTGGCGACCATCCGGTTGCTTGTCGCCCTGGGATGTTTTTCCCCGGCAGTTTGCTTCTCGACCGAGGTAACTTCTGACTTTGCTGCTCCGATCGCCAGTGAAGAAGTCGTGTTTCAGGAACGGGATGGACTTGTTGCAATCGAAGCAGAGCACTTTCGATCGCAAAACAGCAAAGGTATCCGAACATGGATGCTGTCGACTTTGGCCGGCTCACCCGATGTAGAACCAGACGGCGACCCCAGCCACGCAGAAGCAGCCAGCGGTGGAGCCTATCTGGAACTGTTGCCCGACACGCGCCGCACTCACGACGACAAGCTGATCAAAGGAGAGAACTTTCAGCCATCGCCCGGTGAGATTGGGCGGCTGGACTACAAGGTTCACTTTGAAAATCCGGGACGCTACTACGTTTGGGTTCGAGCCTACTCAACGGGCAGCGAGGACAACGGTATCCATGTTGGTATTGATGGAACGTGGCCAGAACATGGGCAGCGAATGCAGTGGTGCCAGGGGAAACATCAGTGGCGATGGGAAAGCCGACAGCGGACAGCGAAAGTGCACTGCGGAGTCGAAGATGAAATCTATCTTGATATCGACACGCCCGGACTCCATACGATCAGCTTCTGCATGCGAGAAGATGGATTCGAGTTTGATCGTTTTATTCTAACGCAGGACAGGGACTTCCAACGTCCGAACGATGCGGGTCCTGAAACACTCGTTCGCAGTGGAACACTCCCCCAAGCGTTCACGGCGCCTCGGGGGAAAGACGGAACGGGACAGGTTTCGATTCTGGGTGAACAGAAGAAATGGCACAAAACCTCGATCGAACTGGACGGCCCATTTGCTCGCGAGCTGGATTCCGATCTGAATCCATTTCTCGATTACCGAATGTCTTGCTTGTTCACTCATGAAGAGAATCCTGCCGATGGATCCGGCCGACAAACGACATTCGAGGTCCCCGGTTATTTCGCCGCCGATGGCGACGCGGCAAACTCATCGTCTCAGAAGGGAACGAAGTGGCGATGCCACTTCATGCCGAACCGGACAGGAACGTGGAAGTTTCAAATCTCTTTCGTGCAGGGAAAGAACATCGCGATCGAGCCGGAACAACGGGGCAAGCCAGTCGTCGGCTACGATGGTGGCACCGGAGAATTCATTGTCGAAGGCACCGACAAAATATTTCCTGACTTTCGAGCAATTGGTCAGCTTCGCTATGTTGGGCAACACTTTCTGCAGGCCATGGAAACCGGGAAGCCGTTTTTTAAAGTGGGACCCGACGCACCAGAAACATTGCTTGCGTTCAAGGATTTCGATGATACTTTCGCTCGAAAACCCAAAGCCAGTCGAGTCAAAACATGGGAAGCTCACGAACGCGATTGGAACGATGGCGATCCCACATGGAAGCAGGAAAAGGGCAAGGGACTAGTCGGTGCCGTCAACTACCTTGCAGATAAAGGGCTGAATGCTTTCTCATTTTTAACTTACAACGTCGGTGGCGATGGGCAAAATGTCTGGCCACACGTGTCGGACACTGATCGTCTTCATTTTGATTGCTCGAAGCTGGATCAGTGGGGCATTGTAATGGATCATGCTCAATCGAAAGGCCTGATGATCCACATCAAGCTCCAGGAAACAGAAAACGATGATCGCAACATCGGACATGAGGGAGAAACCGGCAACGTGCCAGCCGCATTAGACGGCGGAGATCTTGGTATCGAACGAAAGCTCTACCTTCGCGAGCTGGTCGCGAGGTTTGGTCATGCTCCGGGCCTTGAGTGGAACATCGGTGAAGAAAATACTCAGTCGCCAGAACAGCAGAACGCGATGATCGATTATCTGAACCAAATTGATCCTTACTCGCATCCGATCGTTCTGCATACGTATCCCCAGGAGCAGAACCAACGGTACGACCTTTTGCTTGGCGGTCAATCAAAATTGACTGGGGCGTCACTCCAGAACATGTGGGATCAGACTCACAGGCGGACTCTTCATTGGGTGAATGCTTCGGCAGACTCTGGCCGACCATGGGTGGTGGCTAACGATGAACAAGGCCAGGCAGACCAAGGCGTACCGCCTGACGCCGGTTACGACGGCTTCGACGGCGTGGTCAAAATGAAAAATGATCAGTCGTACACAATCGATGATATTCGCAAACGTACGCTATGGGGGAACCTGATGGCGGGCGGTGCCGGAGTGATGTACTACTTCGGATACGCATTGAAACAGAATGACTTGATGTGCGAGGATTTTCGCTCGCGAGACCAATCATGGGATTACTGCCGCTACACCGTCAACTTTCTACGTGAGCAGAGTATTCCATTGGATCGGATGAAGAATATGAATTCGTTAGTCGGAAACTCGAGCAACGAATATGGCCCGTGGTGTTTGGCAGCAGAGAACGAGGTCTACCTGATTTATTCTCCCGAAGGCGGCGCGGTCGCGCTGAGTACCTCATGGAAGACCGCTGATTGCCGTGTTCTTGCGTTCAACCCAAAGACAGGGGAAGGGGCAGATCCTGATCTTGTGTCGTGCACCGATTCAGAGAATGGGCTAATCCTCAAGCAAACGGATTCTCAACCAATGCAGGATTGGGTTTTTGTCGTCCGACCCCGCGAACGAGTGAAATGATACCGGTTAGAGAAAACTCAGACACCAAATCAGTCGCCTAAAGTGATCGCGTCTCCCCTTGAGCGATAGTCAGGGGAATTTTCGGTGATTAGACTAACTTCTACCTTTCGGAACGTGCTTCGATCGGAGATTCCGTGACAGCCCGAACGGGTTGGTCGTTCCTGTTCCATTTCAATTTTAACCCTAAGATTCAAACGATGAGTGACGAAACGCAGCCCGGCGATAAACCGCCCGTTGTCCCCAAGCAGTACCTGCTTCCCTTCATCTTGACGACTTGCTGCTTTTCGTTGTGGGGGTTCGCCAACGACTTTACCAATCCGTTGGTTAAAGTTTTCGAGCAGGTTTTTATCATCACGACTGGGCAGGCTTCGTGGCTGCAGTTTGCGTTTTATACAGGCTACTTCTGCATGGCTCTGCCAGCTGCTTTCTTCATTCGAAAGTTTTCCTACAAAGCTGCCATCATGGTCGGCTTTCTTTTTTACGCCATCGGTGCATTGCTGGCGATTCCCGCCAGTTTATACGCGGCGTTTCCATTGTTTTTGCTGGGTTCCTACGTCTTGACTTACGGTCTGGCCTTTCTTGAAACGGCCTGTAACCCGTACATCCTTGCAATGGGTCCGAAAGAAACCGCGACCCAGCGTCTGAATCTTGCCCAGGCGTTCAACCCAATTGGATCATTGGTTGGAATGTTTGTTGCCAGTCAAATTCTGGCCCCCAACCTGATGGTGACTCAATTCCAGCAGGATTTAAAAGACGGTAAACAGGAAGTCGCTCAGTACGTCATCACCGACGAATCGAAGATTCCAACAGGCGCAACACTTCATACTGACAAGGAAAGTTTGTTCTGGACGATGATCTGAAAACTGAAGTCAATTTCTACGCAGACGGGATCCCTGATTTTGAAACCACCGTTGGCGCTCTTGGTGGCGCGACCACCGACGCGATGAAAGTTTTCCGAGAAACCAACCCCGAAGGATTCAGCGAACTTCAAAACGCTGACCTTGGCTACGTTCGGACTCCCTACGTTGTCGTGGCAGGCGTTGTGCTGTTATTCCTCGCGATTTTTGCTTTCAGCAGTATGCCATCGTTTAAAGTCGAGGGTCAGTCGGACGCTCCTTTTCTGGAGATCACCGGGCGAATCTTCGGACGTGGCCGATTTCTGGGAGGAGTCCTCGCCCAACTGTTCTACGTCGGCGCTCAGATTATGTGCTGGACCTACATCATTCACTACGGAATGGAACAAGTGGGCATGACGTTGTCTCAGGCTCAAACATGGAACATCGCCGCCATGGTGATCTTTCTTGTCAGCCGTTGGATTTGCACTTACCTGCTGCGGTTCATCAGCCCTGGTCGAATGCTGTTTTTCTTTGCCCTGGCAGGAATTGCGTTTGTCATCGGTGCCATTTATTTGCCCGGCCAGATCGGCATGATTTGCCTGGTCATGGTGTCTGCCTGCATGTCGCTGATGTTCCCAACGATTTACGGCATCGCTCTCAACGGGATGGAAGAGGAAGAAGCCAAGCTCGGCTCAGCCTACTTGATCATGTCGATCGTCGGTGGCGCGGTGTTGACCAAACTTCAGGGCGGGATGATCACCGACTACGGAGTTCGGACTTCGTTCTGGTTGCCGGTAGGCTGTTTCGTTGTCATCGCACTCTACGGTTTGATCACTTTCACTCGATTTGAAAAAGAGGCGACGAGCGTCTGACAATTGACCGACCAATCCGTTCGAATCGACCACGTTCAAACGAGCGTGGTTTTTTATGCATGAACCTTGGTTGCTGCATGAGCCTCACACGGGCAGGCAAGAACCAGCGTCCGATCAGTCACTTGCACAAGAATGCTAAACGTTTCCAGAAGGAATGCGCGACTGAGGAGCGAAGATCATGCGATTTCATTTAGAAACCACGCGAATTTGGTCAACTTTTTCGGTCATGAGGGTTGACTCTCCGCTTTTCATGCGAGCCGCCTGATTCGAGACGATTTTTTTGACAATCAATGGCCGAGTTGTTACGTTGGAGGGAGCTCCACTTCCACGGATCTGTCATTGAGGATGGCATGAACTTTCTAATTTACGGACACGGTTCTCGTGTTACCCGACTCGTTGTTTCTCTGGTCGCGGCTTTCAGCTTGACGGTTTCCACCGAAACAGAAGCACCGGCTCAGGAGAGTCTCGCGAACGTTATCGAACGTTGCGAGGAAAGTGTGATCCGTATCGAAGTCAAAGGCTACGCGGGCGAAAGCCTCGGCAGCGGTTTCGTTGTTTCGGAAGACGGAATGATCGTGACCAACGTCCACGTTCTGGCTGGCGCGAAATCTGCGATTGCGATTTTCCCCAATGGCAAGAGGCACTCACTGGTCGGCACCTACATCATTGATGAGGGTAAAGACATCTGCGTTGCTCAGATGAACACCGAAGGACTGACACCGATTGCGTTGGCAGCAGAGCTCCCCCGCAAAGGCGAAACCGTCACCGCGTTAGGTGCTCCGCTTGGACTTTCATTCACGGCGACGACTGGAATTGTCAGTGCAATTCGAGCTGGCAAGGAATTGGGCAGTGACATTGGTGACGATGAAATGCGTGGAACGTGGGTGCAGGTGGACGCCGCCCTGTCCCCCGGCAACAGTGGTGGACCCCTGATCAACAAGTTTGGTGAAGTCGTCGCGATGAGCACTCGTGCGTCGTTTGGCATGGCTCAAAATCTGAACTTCGGTATCTCGATCACCGATATCCAAGATGCGATTAAAGAAGCCGGTACCAAAGGTGAACGAACGCTCGAGTCTGGCGTGGGAAAGATTCGCGATAAGGAAAAGTCCACACCGGGAGTCGAATCATTGGTCGAGTACCGCGAGGTGCCCCCTGAGTCATTCGAAGAGTATTTTCAGGAGGGGCGAGCATCGTTTAAAGACCTTGCCAAACACGTTCGCCGATCTGTAACAAGAACGGATGAGAACCTCAGCAAGATGCGGCAGGGCAGATCCTACATCCCGGCTGAACTGGGTGGTCCGGGGAAAGATTTCGTCAAAGTTCGAGGCCGTAATTCCGACACCTATTTTTTCAAGGACGATCGCACCAAATGGCATATCGTTCGGAAGAATGAATCCAGGTTGAAAGACCTGAGAGCGCTGCGAAGCAAGGTAGGCAAATCATCAGACGACGGCTCAATTCTGGCATTATTAAGCGAAGCGGGGCCACCGCTGGACACACGAAGCGCGAGGTCGATTGGCTTTCTGGATGGCGCAATTGTTTTACATGCGTATAACGATCATGAAATCGTCGTCGACTACGATGGTGGTCGTTACCTGATGTGGACACAGTCGACGACCGGACTTTCGCCGGGTGAAGAAATGATCCCGATGCCTGTGTATGTCGCCGGGACGGAGACGATTGTCATCCCCGGTCTCACTTCCATGTCTGTGACCGTCCTGCAAGAAGTCACCAGAGATCAGCTTGAAGACGCGATGCACGAAACGCGCAATTACGTCATTTGGAGAGACTCGACAGGCAAGTACTCGATCGAGGCCCATCTCCTTGAGAACGACGGTACTTACGTGCACCTCTGCAAACGAGATGGATCCAAAATCAAAGTCCCGGTGGCCAAACTGGATGAAAAAAGCCGGAAAGCCGCACGCTCGGACAGCCAGAGATAGGTGCTATCAGGCGGTTTGCCGGCAGTTTACGCAAATTATGCCGGTAATTCCGACGGGCCTGCCGTTTCTGTTTCTTACCCCACGCTCACACCAGTATCGGGTGGTGAGCGCCCGCGTTGCGATTATCATATAGCGGTAAATCGTTTCAATTGCCTGATCCGCGGCAAGGAAATCTCTCTGTTTCGCGGGCCCCAGATCCCGTACCGCAATTGTCCGCTGGCTGAATCACCCTTTGACTTGCTCCAACGATACTCCCCATGTCTACTCCCGCATCAGAACTTGCCGACCACGTGACTTCGTCTCCGGGGCCTGCGCGACCTCATGAACACACTGATCTTGTTCAGTCAAACGACCATGCTCTGAAGGGTACGCACTACCCGACAGAGGCGTCATCGGCTGCCGAGCTTGCCGAGCCCCACGTTACGGCTGCGAAGATCTTTGTCGTCTTACCTGCATACAATGAAGCCGATGGCCTGCCTTCGTTACTGACAAAAATCCAAAGCGTCTTTGCTGCCAATCGACGAGACTACCACGTGATCGTGGTCGACGACGCAAGCACTGACAACACCGCTGCGATTGCAAGCCAGTTCAGCTTTCAGATGCCTCTGACCCTCGTCCAGCACAAGGTCAACCAAAACCTGCCCGGAGCTCTTCGAAGTGGGTTCACTGAGGCGACCAACCAGGCCGCCGACGGGGATATCATTGTCACGATGGACGGTGACGATACTCATCCCCCAGGAATCATCAATCCCTTGATTCAAAAGATCAGTGAAGGATACGACGTGGTCACCGCATCGCGTTACCAACCCGGATCGCGTGTCATGGGCGTTCCTCAGTTTCGTGTCCTGATGACTTATGGCGCGAAGCTGTTGTTTCAAACCATCATGCCCATCCCCGGAGTTCGCGATTACACGTGTGGCTATCGAGCGTATCGTAAAAACGTGCTGAAAGATTCAATGGACTTTTATGGCGATTCGTTCGTATCTGAGAAGGGCTTCTCGTGCATGGCCGACGTCCTGCTAAAAATGCGCCGGTTTAAATACGCTTTCGGCGAAGTACCCTTCCTGCTTCGATACGATCAAAAACTGGGCGACAGCAAAATGGCCGTAGGACGAACCGTCTGGCTGACGCTGAAACTGTTGCTCAAACGTCGCTTGGGCGGCTATTGAATTTCGGGTACCGGCAAACTACTCACCTGAATGACCGATTGCGGTGTTCGGCAGAGCGTCGGTCAAGTGGGCAGATTGCTGACAAGCTCGCCCCGAGATTGCGCTGTCATCACAACGGCTTTGCATTCAAACGCGACGAATCACACGCTCTTCTCATTCCATCCATCTTTTCATTCCATCCACGAAGTCGCTTCCATGATTGTCAAGAATCCAGATTCGAATCAACCCACCAGGTGGGCCATCGCGGGTGGGGGCATGCTGGGCCTGACCCTTGCCATGCGTATGGCGAGGCAAGGTCACGATGTCACGCTGATCGAAGCGTCCGACAAACTCGGAGGTCTTGCTTCGACATGGAACCTCGGGGACATCGAATGGGAAAAGCACTATCACGTGATTCTGATGTCCGATGACCGCCTGCGAAATTTGCTCGACGAGATCGGACTTTCGGACGAGCTGAAGTGGGTTGAAACCAAGACAGGTTTTTACACTGATGGCAAGTTGTACTCGATGTCCGACACAGCCGAATTTCTGAAATTCCCGCCGCTGACGCTGATCGAAAAACTGCGATTGGGAGGCACGATTTTTTATGCTTCAAAAATCAGGAATTGGCGTCGCCTGGAGAAGATGCCCGTCGCCGACTGGCTTCGACGATGGTCGGGTAAAGGGACGTTTGAAAAAATCTGGAAGCCCCTGCTGAACGCCAAACTGGGCGATAGCTACAAGAAGACTGCTGCCTCGTTTATCTGGGCTCATATCAGTCGAATGTACAAGGCTCGTCGAACCGGCTTGAAGAAGGAAATGTTCGGTTACGTCAGTGGAGGTTATCGACGCATTATCGAACGGCTCGAAGAAGTCCTCACTGAACTGGGCGTCACCGTCCAGGCCGGCGTCCCGATCAAACAGATCCAAAAACAGACGGACGGCAACTTTCAGATTCTGATGGCGGACGGATCCGAGCAGGAATTTGATCGCGTGATCATGACCACTCCGAACTCGATTCTCAGCAAGGTCTGCACGGACTTGAGCGAAGATGAAAAGTCTCGGTTCGACAAGGTCGACTATCTGGGAATCGTTTGTGCTTCGGCACTTTTGAAAAAGCCTCTGTCGCCTTACTACGTGACCAACATCACCGATACGTGGGTTCCGATGACAGCAGTGATCGAGATGACATGCATCGTGGATCGAGAAGAAATGAACGGGCATTCGCTGGTTTATCTGCCGAAGTATGTCCCGGCCGAGCACGAGCTATTCGAAAAGTCTGACGAAGCGATTCAAGAAGACTTCCTGTCCGCGTTGGATCGCATGCATCCGGATTTCGAACGTAGCGACGTTGTGGATTTCAAAATCTCACGTGTTCGCAGCGTGATGGCGATTCCCACGCTGAACTACAGTCAACTATTGCCACCAATGAAGTCATCCGTCGAAGGAATGTACATCGTGAACTCGTCCTACATCCTGCGAGGCAATTTGAATGTGAACGAGACGATCACCATCGCTGAGGATGCGATGAAAACGGTACTGCAAGACGAACTGAATTGCTTGCGACAGATTCAAGCCTGATCCCGTCGATCCAAAAAAACCTGACGTTCCAACCACAGGCTATTCTTTCTCGATAGAACTCAACACCTGTTGCAGCGTCGCATTCTGAATCAACATTTGTTTACCATCGTCATCGCGAATCAGAACTTCGGTTGACGTCTGTTGACTCATTCGTTCAGCCATCTGCGTGAGATTCAGTCCATGTAACATGGTGCCAGAATGCAACCAGATCGTGTCGGAGCCAAACTCAAAATCGGTGACAATATCAAGGAAATTGTCTCTGGGAAATCGAAACCGGTCTTTCCCCAAACCACCTGTCATTACGTCGGGACCAGTTCCACCGTCCAGATCGTCATCCCCGTTCTCGCCGTACAATCTGTCGGCACCCTGGCCACCCCTGATAAAATCTCGCCCTGAACCTGCGTGGATTTCATCGCGGCCATTGTCTCCAAACAGCCTGTCCGCTGACGCAGAGGCTTTGATCAGATCATTTCCAAAACCGGCGTGTACATTCCCCTTGCCTCCGAACACGAATATTCGATTAGGTTGTTGATTTCCGACAACCTTCCACTGAGCCCGCCGCGAAAAATCGTTGAGGAACGGGTAGGTAGACGACGATTCAATGTTCTTTGGAATCTGAAAGTCAAGGTTTGCGAAAAAGACCATGTCGTCACCTGCTCCTGGCAACTCGTTCACGATTCCATCGGCAACAAAGTAAGTGTCGTTCCCGGGCCCTCCATTCGCCTTCTGGTTGCCGATCACATACAAAACATCGTCGCCCGAAGATCCATCGATCGAAACAGCTTCAGGATCTATCACACCACCCTGGCGTTTCACTTCGCGCGTCAACGCCACTCTGAGTGAATCAAGTGTCGGTTTCCATCGAGGCAAATACGCCAGATTCGTCCGCTGCATCGGGTCGATACGCATGTGATAAAGTTCGACGGATCCATCCGGGTAAAGGGTGAACCGCATGTCACGACGTCGGATTGAACAGCAGCCTAACATGGTCGTCAGAACAGCTCTTCGATCCGTTTGATTACGTCGCGCTCCCGTCTCCAGCAGGCTGACACCATCGCAAGCATCGGGAATGGGCGCGTCAGCCCAGTTCAGAATCGTCGGTAAAACATCAAGCAGACTGACCGAATGGCGAATGGTCTTCCCGGCTGGTAGCTCAGGATCCACCACGATCAATGGCACTCTTGATGACGATTCCCACAACGTGAATTTGTTCCACGTATTCTTATCACCCAGCTCATAACCGTGATCGGACCAGAGTAGAATCCTCGCGTTTTTCAATGCTGGGTTGCTGTCGATCGCATCAAGTATTTCACCCACCTTGGCATCCGCATAAGAAGTGCTCGCGAGGTACCCGTGAACAAACTCTTTGTCCAACCTTCCGTTGATCAAATAGCGGGCGTAATTGCTTACCAGCCGAAAAAGGTAATAGAAAGAACTTACGTCTTCCAAATCAGAATCACCGTGGTTTGGGACGCGAATCGCGGAGCGATCATACAGGTCGAAAAACTCTTGTGGTGCGATGAATGGCCGATGCGGGCGAACAATCCCAACTGAAAGGAACAGCGGTTTCCCTCGCCCATCCCAGTTTTTCAATTTATCGGATGCCCATGCGACATGTTTGTCATCAGCTGATAAAACGCCAGAAGCTTGAACGTTCGCGACCCGACCTGGGGGCAGTTTCAAGCGGCCGCGCGCCTGAAAGAATTCGTCATGAATACTCTTCAGCTGAGCGCGATCAGCCGTCTTTGAGCTGTTGTGCATCACCTTACCAGTGCTGATCACGTGATAGCCTGCCTGCTTCATCATCGTCATCAACGTATCGTCGACACTCAGGGTATCAAAAAAATGAATGGGTTCCGGCTGATGAATTTTCGTCTTGATCGGCGACAAGCCAGACAATACCGAGGACCGAGATGCGTTGCAAACAGCAACGGAACAAAACGCGTTCGTGAATGACGTTCCTCTTGCAGCGAGACGATCAAGATTAGGGGTCTGCAGCTTGACACCAAATCGGTTGCGAAAACGACGATAGTCGAACAAGTCGTCCAACACGATCATCACAACGGGCGGCTGAATCTCAGCCTGTTGAACCGGGGCGGCTGCTGCACAGTCATGGCTGACACAGCTCACGAAAAAACCGGCTATCAGCAACGACATAGCTTTAAGCACACGACGAGTCCCGTATTCTATCAATTGAATGCGGTTGCTAAAGAGAAACTTGAACATAAGTGCAAAACCCGGCAATCTGGAACTGCCTGCCTGCCAACCCTGTTTGACCGACAGTCAGCTTGTGAATCACAAGATCCAACCGAAGGATCATGAGAAGAATAAGTTCGGTGTTTGTCGCCCTTGTTCACCGCGAAAAGCAGCACTTTCGCGTAACGAAAGGCGACAATGTTCTTCCCTCGATCCTAAGCACCACCGCACCGCTTACAACAACATCGCCAACAAAATTCGCGAGTTTCCGGGGATTAATCAGATACGGGCGTCTTGCCCGCCGAAATTTGCGTCGCACTCCAAACAAGAAGCCCCAGGGCGACTAACAAACATGCTCCGTTAGCCGACGTCAGGATCTCCCAAACCCAGCCTTGTGGATCGAGGCCCGTCTTCTGTTGAAACATTCGGGTCGACAGATAATTGGCCAGTGGAACCGCCATCAAGACGCTCAACGCTTTTCGCATCCATCCCGGCGTTTCCGATGAATCAATCGAGTTGAAAAATGCGATGCCAATCCAGGGAACGACAATTAAAAGGCTGTCGTACGAGTGATGATAGATAGAAACCAGAATCGCCAAACAGGCAATTGTTGCTGTCAGTCCCGTGGCACCGCGGTTTTGCTCGTGGGCAGATGCCTTGAAGATTACCCAACCGGGAATCGCCAACATGATCAGCATCGAAATCAGATAGACGATGTCGTCAGGCTTCCAACCCATCACCTTCGAAACCGTCCCCACCGTATCGAGACGGGTCCACGTATTGATTGGATCTTCCGTCGGGTCATCATGCAGAGCCATGCGTCCTTCGTTGATCCCGGCGATCACTTCCATTGGGCTGGAAAAAGAAGCCAGCCAACCCAAACCAATCAACCCACCGGCAGTGCATAAAGCAATGCCCATCACCACGGCTCGGTAGTTCCGACGGCAAAGCATCAACACAATCAGTGGCAGTATGTAAGTCGGCTTCCCTGATGCCAACAACATCCCGCATCCCGAAACAAAAGGCCGAGTTGCCGCAAAATGTAACGCGACAATCGTGCCGATCACCAATTCAGTTGTGAAATACCCGGTGAACAGCGTGACGTGCCCCGGTCGACTGTAAACCAGAAATGCAAACAGCATCAGCCAGATTCCCCAACTGAAACGATGGCCCGACATCCGGATTCCCATCCACGCCAACAAGCCTAACATCGCGACATTGAAGATAAAAAATGCAATGTCCGCCTCGTACAACCCGACCAGCGAAAATGGAAGGTGCCAGATAAAGACGACGGGCGAGTAGATCGGTGATGACCGAGTCAACAGGTAACGGTCCTTGGCATCGGTCGAGTACGGGTTGACTCCTTCACGAAACGCGAGCGACGGGAAGTAAGCCCCGTTGTGAAAATCACTGTGACCGCGATTCGTCCAGTCGAACTCGCCCGACGGCATGGAATACTGCCTGTAAGTGCGATAGCCGGTTGCCGAAATACCAACGAGCAACCCGAAAAGAAGCAACCATACGATCCATGGTTTGTTCAGCCATGTGAGAAATGAGTTTTGGGGTGATTCATGCATTTCAGATCAAACAAGACAAGCAATTTACATGCGTCCAGCATAAACGAACCCGCAGAAACAATCCCCTGTCGATCAGATCAGCCGCTGGCATCTGACCACAAACGGTTCCGTTTATAACGTTTACGCGCTCGCGCAAGCTCAATCTCTGCGACCGTAGGACGTATCCTCAAGGAATTGCCGCTCAAGTTTTAACGCTTGAGCCACCACGTCGTCCCACGGCTTCACGTACTCGATGGGATCGCGACGCCCGAACTTGTGAAAAGCGAGAACTCGCTCGACATCGGAACCCGTCAGTCCATGAGAACGACCTTGCTCGTCAGGCTGATAGCTGGTGATCGTATTGGCGAATACCGTGTCGAAATCGAGCCCCAATTTATCGATTGCATCGGCTGACTCCTGCAAGATCGAAAGCTTGTCACCGTTGAGAAACGGAAGATGCAAATGAACTTTCTCTGAGTCCCAGTTCCCGATCTTGAACGCTTGAAAAATCGCCTCGTAAAACTCGGGGCGGCAGTCCGGATAGATCGCGTGGTCACCACTGTGAACCCCCAGGCAGAAATCAACATCCGCGTTTTCCCGGATCGCCAACGAAAGCGCATAGCTATAGCTGATTGCTGCAAAAATTGCGTTGCGATTCGGAACAACCGTCTGCTTCATGTTTTCCTGCTCGTAGTGGCCGGTCGGAACCGTCCAATTGGAATCCGTCAGAGCCGAATGCAGCAAATCGCCCAGCCCTGAAAGGTCCATCAGTCGCCACGCCAGCTGAATGTCGTTCTGCTTCAGATACGTCAGGTTCAAGTTTAACCGATCCAGTTCGACGCGATGCTTCTGACCGTAGTCAAAACTGATTCCGTAGACCTTTCGATCTTCGGCAAGCAGCTTCATCAGCAAAGCGGTTGAATCCATGCCGCCGCTGAGACAAACAACGGCGCTTCGAGGTTTTGACATATCGGGACTCTATCAGAATAAGCGAAATTAAACTGTTTAAGCTGGCGCGTGCTGCACGGAGCACCAGACAGGTTACAAAGAGGCTCGGTTTCGGCAACCTGGCGGACGCTTAGATCACGAAACACCAATTGTTTCTGGCATGCAGAAGGCTGGTGCTGCTCACCACATCCGTAATAATACTGTTCTTTAGTATATCACTCACTTCATTCGATCGACCATGGCTCGAAACGAACAACTTATTCGACAGCACAAGATTCTGCAGATTCTCGAACGAGTCCGGTTTGGAAAAACGATCGGTGAACTTTCCGATGATATCTGCGATGAGCTGGGCCTGACTTCGATTCATCAGCGAACACTCAAGCGTGACCTCGCCGCGTTGCAGGCTGCCGGAATTGACGTCGACAGCCATGAGACTCAGCGTGGCAAAGTCTGGAAATTGGGACCGCTGGCGAAAACGGCGACCAAGATCAGTTTTTCCGCATCCGAATTGATCGCTCTGTCCGTCGGTCGGCAGTTGATGCACCCGCTGGCTGGCACTCCGTTCTGGACGGGCATCGAATCATTCTGGAAGAAGATTCAGGAAGAGATTCCTGACTCGGTTTTCACGCACTACGAAAAATTTCGCAAAACACTGCGAGTCCTTGGCGTACCGGCCAAGTCATACGAAAAACAACACGGCATCATCAAGACACTCAATCGAGGGATCCTTGAACATCGAGTCATTGAGGCGAAATACGCCAGCACCGGCAAGCCTCCGAAGGTTCGAAAGATCGAGCCTTACACTTTGGTCCTGTTCCAATCGAGCCTGTACGTGATCGCGGCGGCCGTCGAGGACGAAAATCCAGAAACGCGAACGCGCTCTTTCAAACTGGATCGGTTTGAATCAGCCAAGCTTCTAGATGCATGGTTCAAAATTCCTGACGATCTGGATCTGGACGAGCACGTTGGTAAATCGCTGGGCATGTTCGTCCGCAGTAAAACGCAGCGATTCAAGATTCGCATTTCTGCCGCTGCGGCTCGCTGGGTTTCCGAAGATCCGTGGCATCCCGACCAGAAGATAAAAAAACGTAAAGACGGCCAGATCGAGTTGACCGTTGAAGCGGCTCACGATCTGGAGATCATTCCGCGAGTACTCAGCATGGGCGCAAACGCGGAAATTGTCTCGCCCGCTTCGGCCAGAAAGTCAATGTCCAGAATCGTCGAAGAAATATCAGAAATGTATCAATGACGGTGTTCCCATGAGTTTGAAAAACGATGCTCTTGAAACCGAGTCGCCTCACGTGGGAGGTCGCCTGGCAAGACTGCATACCTTCAGCCTGCTGGGCATCAAGGCAATGCCTGTGGAAGCGGAGGTCGATGTTTCTGTCCGCAGTGCTCCCAAAACCATTCTCGTCGGCCTACCAGAAGCAGCGGTTCGCGAAAGTATCCATCGCTGCGAACGAGCAATGGCCAACAGTGGATTTCAACGTCCGTTCGATCGAGTTGTCATCAATCTCGCCCCCGCTGAACTACCCAAACAAGCCGCTTCGTTCGATCTGCCAATCACGTTGGGTATTCTGATTGGCAGCAGTCAGTTTGAATCCGATCGACTGGACGATTATGCAGCCGTTGGCGAGCTTGCGTTAGAAGGAACCATGCGTCCGTGTAAAGGCGTGTTGTCCATGGCCATCACCGCGCGTGAAATGGGGCTCAAGGGGATCGTCGTTCCGGCTCAAAACGCGGCCGAAGCGGCCGTTGTTGAAGAGCTGGAAGTGATCGCCGTTCATTCGTTGACAGAAGCGGTCGGCTTCTTTTCCGGGCAGCTGGATATCGAGCCAACGCCGTCTCGAATCGACGAACTGTTTGATGAATTCTCTCAATATGAAGTGGACTTCGCCGACGTGCGAGGTCAGGAAATGGCCAAGCGAGCCATCACGGTCGCTGCAGCCGGATCCCACAATTTGCTGATGCTGGGTCCGCCCGGAAGTGGCAAGACGATGCTGGCCAAACGAGTCCCCACGGTGCTGCCTCACCTGACGCCTGATGAATCGATCGAAACGACTCGCATCTACAGTTCGGTCGGACGGCTCGATTCAGCTCAACCCTTGATGGCCACACGACCGTTCCGTTCTCCTCACCACACGATCAGCGAACCCGGTCTGGTCGGCGGAGGCAGTAACCCAATGCCGGGTGAAATCAGCATGGCTCACAACGGCGTGCTGTTTTTGGACGAGCTTCCTGAGTTCAATCGCCGCACGCTGGAGGTGCTGCGCCAACCGCTTGAGGATCGCGTCGTCACGATCTCGCGAGCACTCACGTCCACGACCTTCCCATGCGATTTCATGATGATCGCCGCGCTCAATCCATGCCCGTGCGGATACCGCAGCGACCCGCGTCGTTCGTGCAACTGCACACCGCCTCAGATCGAACGCTACATGGGTAAAATCAGCGGACCTTTGCTGGATCGAATCGACATTCACGTCGAAGTTCCTGCCGCCGAGTTCAAAGAGCTGTCATCGAAAGAGCAGGGCACATCCAGCGAGGTGATTCGTCAACAGGTCATTTCCGCTCGCAAGATGCAGGCCGCTCGATTTGCCGACACCAGCATCATGTACAACGCTCAGATGTCCAGCCAGCAGATTCGCAAGTTCTGTCCGCTCGACGACGAGAGTATGAACCTGTTGAAAGTCAGTGTGAATGATCTCGGACTCTCTGCCCGAGCCCACGACAAGGTCTTGCGAATGTCCCGCACCATCGCCGACATCGAGGGCTCCGAAAACATCGCGTTGCCACACCTCGCCGAAGC
>CAYXWX010000023.1:29920-47181 GCA_964468915.1 uncultured Pirellulaceae bacterium | reverse complement strand
AACAGTCTGTCATTCTCGACGGCAACAAATCCGAGCCCGAAGTTCCGGCAGGGCAATGGTTTGCGTGTTGCGGCCTACATCTCAGATGAAATATCCGGGTTGGGTTGTGATTTTTACCGGGGCCTTGCGCATTTCGCGTAACGCCGTTCTTATTCCGGCTTTAAGTCGCTTGTTTGTGGTAATTTCAAAAGCCTGAAGGCTTTACTACGAGCCCTGCGAGCCATGTTTCTAAAAAATCACTACTGCTTTGTTCCAACTCGTTTTTAGGTTTGTTACTTGCGGAGGGTCTCGTTTTATTTTTTGCTTTTGAGGCTCACGGAATGATGATTCGGTCGGTCAACCCTAATCTTCAGTTGGAACAAAGCACTACCTCGTTGGTGATGGCAGTCACAAATTGAGTTCTCGCTGAGTTCTCGCGAGATCTGCGGCCAAACGGTGGGAATTCGCGAGTGTCTTCCCTGTCCTGATCGATTGGAAATCCCTGATTTTCGGCTGGAACAAAGCACCAGCGAATGCCTTTCGTTCAACCACGACGAAAATTAATAACGGTTATATCTTGAACCGTTAAACGGTTTTACCGCGAGAGTTTTCGCTTCAACCAGTTGAATGCGATCTGGTTTCCGATACAATGAAACCGTTCCCATTTATTCTTGTTTCTCTTTTTTCCTCCCCATGAGAAGTCAGGGTTATACGCATGTATTATTTCTCCCGTCCCGCCCGACGACTTGCATTTACGCTGGTCGAGCTATTGGTTGTTATTGCGATTATCGGCATCCTGATTGGGATGCTCCTTCCAGCTGTTCAGCAGGTCCGTGAGGCCGCTCGCCGTTCCCAATGCCAGAATCAAATGCGGCAGATGGCGTTGGGGATGCTGAACTATGAAAGTGCCAATCAGCACTTCCCTGCGGGCGTCGAAGGTGCTCCTTTAGGTAGCGGGGCAACTAAATTCAGACCGCACTTGACAGGCAAAGGGTTTAACTGGAGCGCAATTATTCTCCCATTCATCGAACAGAATGCGATGTACGACCAGCTGTCTGCTGTGTCTGACTCTTTCACAACTCCACAGTCGTTTGACCCGACAATTACGCCGAGGGTTTACCTGGAGAACGAGATTCTGTCGATTTTCATTTGTCCCTCATGTCCGATGGATCTGATCAATACAAAGCGTCGAGGAATGGATTCTCTGGACAGTGGCGGAGCGTTTGCCGGAAAGAGCAACTACGTTGGCGTCGTGGGTCCGAGGTTGCCTCACGATCTGAGAGCCGTTGGTAACTCAATCGAATACGAAATCGACGGTTCCGGCGAGCCGTTCGGCGGAGCCGAAGGCGGTGACGAGGACAGATATAAGTACGAGTTTCCCGGAATGTTATTTCATAACTCGAAAGTGTCGTTCAGTGACGTGACTGACGGATCCAGCAATACATTCCTGGTGGGCGAACGTGATGGTGCCACCGAGGTAGACCCCAATGGAAATCAGGTGGTACGTGGTGCAGCAACCTGGTGCGGGTCGCGTCAAGTCAGTTGGTTGAACTCATCCATGGGACCAACAGACGGTCGCGTTGGATACAACCTGAATTCGCCGTATGTGTCCGGAGGAGGTGGTATCACTGCGTCCCAACAGCAATGGGTCCCGTTTACCAGCAGCCATCCAGGCGGCGCTAATTTCGGTCGGGCCGATGGATCGGTGACATTCGTTCAGGATTCAATCAGTGCCGACGCTTACGAATTCGCGGGGACTCGAAATGGCGGCGAGGTCAATGAAGAGTTTTAAGCATCAACCTGTTGCTGGTTGAATGAACGTAAAGTAAGTACTTTAATGACATAGTTGCGATCAAGTGACCGCACCTCTTTATCCCGACTACTTTGCAATTGAATCCTCCGAATTACTTAGTTGATTGACTGGTTTACGACATGACACGACGTGACATCGCATCTTTTGCCGCTCTCGCAGTTGCTTGCATCACCTTGGCAGGCTGCTCGGAGGGTGGAGATTTCGGGTACGTAGAAGGGACCATTACGCTGGATGGCAAGCCTGTCGATAAAGCTCTGATTGGCTTTTATCCTACAGGGGGACGAGGAAGTGTTGGGACAACCGACAGCGACGGACATTACGAATTGCAGTACACCGGCTCGCAGAAAGGTGCGTCCGTCGGTAGCCACAAGGTGACCATTACAACTGCCATCGAGGAAGTCACGGCGAACGCCTACAGACGAGAGGACGAACCCGCCCCGGTCGCAACGCCAGGGCGGAAGGAACTGCTGGACAAGTCTTATCAGGACCGGCGAACGACGCCCCTGACGGCGACTGTCAAACCCGGAACCAATCCACCAATCGACTTCGACCTGAAGAGCGAGAAGTAGGCTCGCTACGGCCGGCCCCCCGTGTTGGTGCTCCAATCGACCGCCAGTCGACATCGAGCCAATCCAAGACTTTCGCTTTCGTTTGTCGCTCAGTTGGTCAAATAAGGGATTGGGACAACCTCAGACTGATCGTTCTGTTCTTTCAGAATTTGCAAAGAACCTCCAGGAACTGACCCGTGCAACCGCGTGGTTCCCGATGGCCAGGTCACTTCCAATTGCTTGACCTTTTCAGCATTTCCGATTCCAACCATCAACGTGTCGCTGTTCTGAGCCGCAAAGCCCTCGCCACAACGGAACTCGCGATACAAAATCCGTCCGTCATCCAGAGTAAGTTCAACGACCGCGCCGTAACCGTCGCGGCAGGATCGTCCGGACGCAGCTGAATCGACATCTGCTGCCCCCTCGAAGCGAAGAGCCACAAAGTTGTTATCTGTATCGATTTGGTTTTCGAAAATCTGAAGATGGGGTGCATTCGCGTTGCATAACGCAATATCTGGCCGGCCATCATGGTTGAAGTCTGCGATCGCAAACGCTCGACCGTCGCTGATCGAATCAAGCCCCGACAGCATCGAGAACTCATGCATGTCTCTTCTGTTTCCGTTGGCACGACCGTGGTACCAACGGTTTCGCTCCTCGCCACTAAAAGATTGATTGATCGGATCTTCTAATTGGCTTGCCTGCGTTTTGGCTTCCCATGAGTCCTGATTTCGAATCTTCGCATCCAGGTTGTCATCCGTACGCACGACCGTGCGCCAATACTGACTTCACAAGTCTTTGTGGCAGCTGATTTCCTGTGGCGCTGTATAGAACCCACTGGCAACGTACAGATCCAACCACCCATCGTTGTCGAAGTCGCAAAACTGACCGCCCCATGACCAGCCTGCCCGGGTGACGCGAATGTCGTTCTCTCCTTCGCCAGAGACAAGATCAAATGTCTTGCCGCTGTTGTTTCTGAAAAGTCGATTTCCGTTGGCCGACATCAAATAACGAGCGTCCAAATCGGTTTGCATCTGACCAATGATTCGCTTGCCAGCCTTGCTGTACATATTTGACACATACAGGTCCTGCCAACCATCGCCGTCGTAGTCGCCCCATGTCACGCCCATCCCATAACCAGCCATCGCGTCACCGCCCGACCGTCGAGTGACATCAGTGAAGCCCTTGAGGCCATCGTTGCGAAATAAATAGTCCGGCGCAAAGTCATTGCTGATGTACAGATCAACATCTCCATCCCGGTCATAGTCGGACCAGGTGGATTGAAACGAGTTGGCCCAGATTTCCTGAATCGCTGTCGATTTCGTGAAGTTTCCTGCCCCAAGGTTTTTCAACAGCCGGTTGGGAGGCCCTGGACGGTCAAGCCAAAGGTCCGCCGGACTGGTTTGAGTAAACCATCCAATCAATTCGCTTGCCATGGAAGTCGGCATGAACTTTGACGCAGTCTCAACATTGCCGATGTGTGTACCAATTGAGGTATAGCTACACAGGTAAAGATCCAGCAGGCCGTCATTGTCAAAGTCAGCGGCAGAGGCTGACGTGATAAATGGCGGCAACGGTTGCGGAATGTTTTCAGAGGTTCGATCAACAAACTTCCCTTTTTCGTTAATCAGCAGCAACGAAGGCGCGTAGCACCGCCCCAGAAAAGCGTCCTTGTCACCATCGTTGTCCACGTCAACAAACAATGCACAGGACGTTCGGTCACGATCCAATCCATATTCTTTCGCTCTGTTGACGAATGTGCCGTCTTGCTGATTCACGAACAGCCGGTTCTTTTCCCATCGAGTCGTAAGGTACAGATCGTCCCACCCGTCCGCATTGATATCGACAACCGAAACCGATGGGTGAAACATCGTGGAGTCGCTCGAGAAATATGGCTCCAATTCTGGATACGGAAGTTCCAGAGGTTCATTACGAAAACTTCGAACAACAAACTGATCCTGCATCGAGTGTTTTAAGGTCGAAAGTTCATTGGCGTCGATCGCACTGGCCGTCACTTCGCGAAACAGAAGCCTGTCTCGTGAAGTGATTTTCAGCTTAATCTGCTCCCAGCCCGCGATCATCCATTGTTTTTGTTCTTCGTTTTCAACTTCGCGCCACGTGACTCTCTGTTCCGCGTGAACCGCGATCCAGTTTCCGTTTTCAAGCTTCGCCAAACCTTCGAAATTCAGCCGCGTTGTAAACAGCTGTCGATTACGATCCACAAACTGACCGTCGACGATATAGAACCTTGCGTGCTGGAAGAAACGGATGCCACGGAACATCGGTTGCCACAGCTTCAGTTCGTCGGCAGACTCGCTGCGACCCGCTCCGATTTGAAAAGAAGTCACCTTCATGCCAAGTGGTGCAGTTGCAGAATCACCATCGACAGCCTCGCCGACAGATGAGACCTCAACCCGATCGCAGAACATCGACTGACAACCCACACTCGGTAGAGAAAGTTCATTGACACTTTCGTTCAGCGGTTTCAGGGACGCCGTCAGTCCCAGTATGAGATTCTCTGCCTGAACGAGTTCGTCAACCCATTCGATTTTCTCGGGAGCTGTTGTTGCGGGCTGTTGATCAGAAACGTAATCCGAACTGTCACGACATCCGATCAGGCAGCACAGGTAGATCAACACCGCCGTACGGAGCCAACTGGCCAATGAAAATTGAGACAAGGCGTGTGAATCTGAAGTCATGGACTCAGTTTAGCGGAACCGAGCCGTTGCTGCTGTTGGCGTCCACGAAATTCCCAGGGTGGAACAGGATTCATGTGTTCCCAGAGCCCCAACTGCGCTGCGCGTGCATTGGATTCGAGGCTGTTCAGATTTCCGTTCGAACTGTGTTTGACGGCATGCCAGGCATATCCATCAGCAATCATTTTCGCATTGATCTCCTCCGCGACGTCGGAATGCCCCGGTCGGGTGGCAAAGAAAAACGCAATGCGACGGCCGTATTGATCGACATCGGTCTGGTAAGCAGTCAGCTCTTTGCCCGCGACGATTGATTGCAGATATTGTTTGGCACGTTGCCCGTAGGGTTGGCTCAATTCCGGGGCGTCGATCGAAGCAAGTCGATACTCCACCGGCCCCGACATACTGTTCCAGCGAATCGAATCGCCATCGACGATGTAGGCGTCTCGAATCGAAGCGACCGAAATCACGGACTTCCCATCAATGAGTAACGGTGGTTGGGAATTTGATGTCGATTCACTGCTGGCGACATCTGCAGATGGGCTCGATGGGGTGCCAGGCTTCGGTTTTAACAATGACCCGATGTTGAGCGGTATCCATTGCTTCCACACGGCCACCGCGATCAGAAAAATGACAAACAATGCAACGCGCAGAAAATTCATCAAACAGTCTGGTCCAATAGATGTGAATTAAAATTTGTTGTGGTTTCCAGACGGAAATGGTCCGTTGGGAATACCAACCCGCTACCTTGCGACGGCAGGAACCTCATGTCGATAGTTTTCGAAGATGTAGTCCTTGTATCGAACCGCTGAATGATCTGACAAGTGATCGATTTTCCAATGTCGCAAGCCACTGAAAAATCCTTGCAACCGATCACTCATGCGGCGCCAGCCTCGAACGTCTTGATAGACGCCATTCCGATTCAGGTACATTTCTCTGCCACTATGCCGATAGCCCAGCCAGACGGGCGGTACTCGCGTCACGATATCGTTATTGTTGACCCATCGGTAATGATCCAGCGCGACATGGTTCACGTAGCGATGGCAGCCAATGCGCGGACTTCCGTAAGTGAACACTTGCTCGGGCTCGCTGCGGATGTAGGACAGCTTGCATCGAGCGGCACAGATCGTGGCGAGAGCTCCCCCCAGGGAGTGCCCGCAAAACCAAAGAGGTGACGTATTGGCTTCGAGAACTTTCTCGATGTGCGGCCAGATTTCATCTGCCTCCTGCTTGAACCCTCGATGGACTTTCCCCACCGTTTCTGCCACGGCGGTCACCGCGTTGGCATCCACTTGAATGTCATCCCAGTTGTTGGGTTCGGTTCCTCGGCAAACGACAACACTGTCATGGTCGTTGGTAAACCAGTAAGCCTGGGAAGCTCCACAATTGAAGAACTTTCCGTCAGTAAATCCAAGCTTGCCGGCCGCGATATTGCATTGCTCGATCGACAGATACGAAATCATCGAGCACTCAGCGAACAGAACCGAGCGTCGCCCAACGGACCAGGTGCTGATGGGGGAATCCGCAAACGACTTGAAAGCGAATTCATGGGCTTTTTTCCCAGCAAGTTCGGGACCCTGTTTTCGATCAACCTGTTCCGCCAGTCGTGACATGTCGTTTCGAGTCTCTCTTTCCTTGAATGGGTTCGGAGCTCATGCTGGCCAGGAATTCATGCTGGCCAACTGAGGGCAAACTGAATTTGCATGTTTTGGGCAAACCGATCAAGGCAGATGATTTGAATTTGATGCCAACGCCAGAAACTTGCTTGTTTTTAGTGCAAGCACTCGCGGGACACTCCGTTTAGGCATCAAATGCAGGCTAAGGACCACAGGGTTCCAAAAAACTGGATTCAGTGGATGAAATCGATCCCTTGTGAGATAAAATCCTTCAAAAACGGGTTTTCAACGTCAAAACCCCTGCCATTGATCTAGGCAAACCCTTCTTGTGATTAGCGAATCGACGATTCAGCAAAAAAAAATCGTCACGCGGTCAATAAGGAAATACCGCATTAAACGCTCCCTCGACAAAACCGAGATGAAAATCTCTGAAGTTTGGTATAGCGGTTGCATTACGGCCCAAAACCACTTTTTTTACCACCATTACACTGACCCCGAGGATTTTCAAGTGACTACATTACTACGCAATAAGACTTGCGTTCTGTTGTTGGCGATGCTGGGATGTATCGCATGTTCAAATTTCTACGCCACTCCGGTTTTTGCACAGGATGCAACGGAGGCGACCGAAGTCGCTGACGATTCTGCGACCGAGGAAACTGCGACGGAGGACGAAGCTCCTGCCGCAACGGTTTCTGCGATTGAAATCACTGACGGTTTCGTCGTGAGTAACCTGTGGATCATGCTCGCAGGGATGCTGGTCTTCATCATGCATCTTGGATTTGCAACGCTTGAATCCGGGCTGACTCGATCGAAGAATACTGTGAACATCTTGTTCAAAAACACGATGATCGTGTGTATCGGCATCATCACCTACGGCATCATCGGATTCAATCTGATGTATCCCGGTTTCGAAGATGGTGACGGCGGTTATTTCAAAATCAGTGCAGCAAGCTTTGGCTTCCTTGGCACTGGCCTTGAACTGGCTTCAGCTGACGCCGCTGCTGAACTCGGTGATGAAGCAGTTGAAGCATACAACGCGAACTCAACTCAAGAATACGCTGGCTACACTTGGTACACCGACTTCTTCTTTCAAGCAATGTTTGCTGCCACCTGTTGCACCATTGTTTCGGGTGCAGTTGCCGGGCGTGTCAAACTTTCAACTTTCCTCGTGTTCTGCACTTTGTTCGTCAGTATCAGCTACCCAATCACCGGTGCGTGGAAGTGGGGCGGAGGCTGGTTGGACGCAATGGGCTTCTACGACTTTGCGGGTTCCACGCTCGTCCACTCTGTGGGAGGTTGGGGAGCTCTTGTCATGGCCGCCTTGCTGGGTCCGAGAAAAGGCAAATATGTCGATGGCCGCCCCGTTGCATTGCCACCGAGTAGCCTGCCTTTGGCAGCGATCGGTGTGTTCCTGCTCTGGTTTGGTTGGTTCGGATTCAACGGCGGTTCAGTATTGAGTGCTGACCCCGGACTTGTTTCGCTGACTTTGGTTACGACATCACTTGCCGCTGCAGGTGGTGGATTGGCGGCTGCGTTTATCTCAACGGTTCACGGTGGTAAGCCGGATCTGTCGATGGCACTGAACGGAATTCTGGCCGGCCTGGTCGGAATCACTGCTGGTGCTGATCAAATGGCTGGTTGGGAAGCGATCGTGATCGGATTGATCGCCGGTATCCTTGTTTACTTCTCCGTGATCATCGTGGATGGTGTCATCAAGATTGATGATCCGGTTGGTGCTGTCAGCGTTCACCTTGTCTGTGGAATCTGGGGCACACTGGCCGTTGGAATCTTCGGAGCGTTGGCAAGTACAGAACAGCTTATGAACCAACTTTGCGGCATCGGAGCGATCGGCGCCTTCACCGTTGTGTTCACGCTGATCGTCGGATTGATCTTGAAAGCAGTCATGGGATTGCGAGTAAGTCCAGAGGAAGAAGAACGAGGCCTGGATCTTGGCGAGCACGGAATCGGTGCTTACTCAATGAACTAGTCCGTTCTCAGTTAACGATACGAGACTCGCCCTGTCGAACATTGACCTCTTGGTTCGGCAGGGCCTTTGAAACATGCGAGCTTCGAATGTGTCTTCTTGAACGGACGCAAATCCAAGCCGCTAACGAAGTGGTCAATGGTGGTTGGAGGGTACGTCGGAACCCTTGGGTACTGGCGTACTCCTCCGCACCACTTTTTGAGATGTTTCCATTTCAAAGCATCAATTGATGCGACAAAGCGACAAGAATGAAAGCGGCCTCTTGTTTCAGAGGCCGCTTTATTTATTGCCTGACTTCCTTTTACGGCGAAGTAGTCAGTGTTGAAACAATCATTTCGCTCTCATCCGAATGATGCCGTTCCAATTTTCTGGAGGTTTGTCGTCGTGGCGATGGATATAGCCCTCCAAAAAGATCCGAGCGGAGTCATCGGTTGGCATTAATGCCAGTTCGGACAATGCATTGCTCCACTGGCCCGCTTGAAAGAATTCAAGTGCTTTCGAGTATGACGACCGAGCGTCCTCTGCGTTGCTTGATAACTCGTGTACCAGCACGCTGTTGCTCATCCCGTAGGGTTGGAATGCGCCTAGCGCACGGGTTTCCGAGGCCAATGATTCAGTCTGCCCCTTTTGTGCAGTCAGGTCATCCATCAACACTTCGGTTCCGAGCCACCGGTTCATGCCTTCGAGTCGCGAAGCCAGATTAACAACAGGACCAAAAGCCGTGACCTTGACCTGATCGCGCGATCCGATTTTCCCTGCGACCGCAATGCCTGTCGCAATTCCAATCCCAGCCTGAAAATCACCAAGTGGGTGCTCTCGATCGTGAGCGAATTCAGCAAAGGCGTCTCGAATACCTCGGGCAGCATTGATTGCCTGAACGGCCGAGTTCTGATCTTCCAGTGGCCAGCCCCAGAATCCCATTGCCGCGTCACCATGAAAATCGCCGACGACACCGCCATGGTCCAGAATATTGCGAGTCATCACGCTCAATGCATCGCTGACTCGTTGCAGAAGATCAGACAGATCACCGGCCAACTGTTCTGACTTTTGCGAAAACCCTCTCAAATCGCAAAATAACACTGAAACGTGGCACTCACGTGGCGAGAGCACAACGTCGGGATCTTGATCCGCAATCGCGTGCAGAACCACGGGGGAAAAGAAACCGCGCAGGCTTGCCTGACGTCGCTCGAGGCTTTTGACTTGCAGCAGGTTTTTCAGAGTTGAGCCTACCAGTTTGCAAAACTTGATATCTCCCTGAAGATCGGGAGTGCCTGAACCGGAATCAAACGAGCGAGTCCGATCGGAATGCTTGACCACAGGGGTTACCGACGGTCGATTGGCACCTGCCACATAGATCGCCCAACCGTCAGTTGCCGGACTAGCCAATGGACAGCAAAACGCCCAATCATTTTCATAGTCAAACGTGTATGCGGCATTCTCTGAATCAGTTTTTTTCTGCGACACATGCCAGATATGCAGCACGGTTTCGCCTGAAGCATTTGCTTCGCCAATCAACCGAGCGCTGGGCGCGAAATCACCACTACCCGCGCCGCGACGATCCCAGTGAAGCACTTCCAGGTCAACGGCGGCGTCTTCATTTGATTGTTCCAAATCACAATGCACGATCCCGATTGTTGCAGCCGATGGAATTCCCTCCATCAGTGTATTGACGATCTGTGTCAACAGTTCGGAATCTTCTGTCGCACTGGAAATCAAATCTGGCAACTGGCTAAGCACCTCGATTCTTCGATCGGCGTCTCGATACTTGACCCGTTCCAGAAAGTCGTGGGAAAACGTCTGTTGGCTGACCGGAATCGGCACGTCTAACGTTGCTTCGGCTCGATCAAACGTCAGCGTAAAGGTCGTTTCACCGATCACAAAATGCTCGCCTGCATTCAACCAGAACACGTCTTCCTGAGCCCCATTGTGGAACACTGGATTGGCAGCCGATGGAAGTTTGACAACATTCACTCGGCCATCATGGAGCGTCATTTCAACATGGCGACGCGAAATCCGATTGTCCCACGGCACCGCATGCGTCCGTGTCGCACGGCCAAGTTCGATCGATTGACCTTTCGGCAACACGCGTCGCCAGCGTTGAGCCGGCAGAATTCCCTGAGCAATCAATTCGGGCATAGGTTTCACCGGCCGTCAAGTCATCCAACTTACGTAAAAAAAATATCCGATCGCCAACACCGTGATCGAGGTCACCGCAGCAATCGACTGCATTCGTCCGCTGTAGAAACCCCTGGTTGCGTGATTGATTTTCAGATAACCGTACAAAACTGACAACTGCCCAAGGAGAATTCCCAGCAACGTACTTGTAAGTAGTAACCGATTGCCCAGGTACTCTTCGTGCACAAGATCGCTCGCGTCAATCACGCGAACCACTTCATCTAGATTCGATTCATTCGCCATCGTGTCGCCTAAGGTCACCGTTGACGGTTCCAGCGCAAAGCCGGTCTGGTTCCAGCCATTGCACACGGCCAACAACAGACTGAAACAAACGATTCCGCATAACAGAAGGTGGGCATGTCGGCTCATGAAATGTCGCTCGCTTTCGGCGAATGACAGATCTCGCTCCTTCGATCAGAACTCATCCATGGAGAGGCAAACTGGATCGACATCGAAGTTGCAAATGCGAGGATACAGCCGCTGACGGCAGGCAAATTGACGATTCGACAAAGCACAATTGCCCAGACCATACAAAGCCCTACACTCCAGATGCTGACGCGAGTCCGTCGCAGGGGATCCGCCTGACGCCACCAACGGAGGACTCCAAAAATGATGGAGAAGAACAGCAGGCTGGCTGGCAATGCATTAAACGTCGCACTCACGATTTCATTGTTACTTGCTCGGTTTTCGATCGTCGCCAATGACGACAAGTCGATGTGCAACCAGCTGGCGATCCCATACGATACGGCACCAGCTCCGAATCCGGTAAACACCATCGTCATCTGCCGAAACCCGACATTCTCATCGCGGGATTCCCAGTACTTACCCGCCAGCAGCGACGCCCAGCAGCAAACCATGGCAGTGATCGTCAACCATAGATAGACGCACCAAGACTCCTGACTGGGATTCACGAGGGGTCCGGTAAGAACCAGCCCAAAGAAGCTCAGCACGATGCACGAGATCGCTCCACCCAGCAGAGAACCAACAAGCTCGGTAAACCGATCGATCACCGGTCGGGTCGCAATCCATTTTCGGACCAAGGCACCCTGAGCCCGCTTCGCCTCACGCTCCAACAGTAACTTGCTGACCGCGGTGGAACCTCGGGAATAAAGCGCGAAGGACAAGTAATACAACAGGTAAATTGCACCCACAGCCAATGTCACCGGAACCAACCATCGAGTCTGCGTCAGCGCTACCCAAACGGTTAACGCCAATAACGCAACCTTGATCGGAAGAATGATTTTTCCACCATTCCACCACTCGGCGAATTCTGGAAATCGCTCGCCCAAAAAGCGCGTGACCGGACCCTCAACATCCGAATTAAGCTCCATCAATCGACGCGGCATCTCGCCATGCCGGACAGGACCAAACTGGATGTCTGGCACCACGACTTCGGCAGGCGCTTCGTCAACGATGACCCGTGCGACATCAACCGTTGTCTTTTTCGCAACGGGGTAGTGAGTTTCCGCTTGCGGAGCAGTTGCTTTGGCAATACCGGCCGGATGGACATCCGTCGGAGAGACTTTGGCACCGCGAGGAATATCGTCGGTATGAATCATGGCTCCAACGGTGTGCCATGAGACGATTTTGTGGCTGTTGTTCACAACATCAGGCCACGGCAAGTCTTTCAGCATCGCATGCACGGACGCGTATCGTTGTTTTGGGTCCTTCTGCAAAGCTCGTTTCAAGACAACATGAAACGGTTCGGGCGCCAGCGATAAATCGGGGGTCGATGTCAGATGCTTCATGATGATTTCCTGAGCACTTTCGCCATCAAAGGGGACGGTGCCCGTCAACATCTCGAACAACAAAATGCCCAAGGCATAGATGTCAATCTCTTTGCCGTAAATTCCGTTCCCAATTTCAGGAGCCATATAGTGAAACGTCCCGACGGCCTCCGTCTGCCCGGATCGACGGCTTGAAGAGATAAACTTGGACAGGCCATAGTCGCCGATTTTCACCACACGAGAATGCTCGTCGCAGAAAATATTTCCCGGCTTCAGATCGCGATGAACGATTCCTTTTTCATGCAGATAGGCGACCCCTGAAGCGATCGCGGTGAACCATGCCTTGACTTGAGGCTCAAGCATCCCGCGCGGGCTGGCTTCAATCACGTCACGAAGATTGGGACCGGACACGTACTCCATCACGACCCATTTTTCGTCGTAATGATTCGTTCGGATATCCCACAAAGATATCAAATTGACATGATTCAGATTCAGGCACTGTTGCACGCCACGAAGCTCAATATCCAGATTCCGCTGGATCTTTTTCAGAGCCACTTCCTTCCCGGCTCTGCTGACCGCGAAGTAGACCTCCCCGAAGCCACCAATCCCAAGGCCACGCTTGATCGTGAAATCTTCGAGCGGTCGAGAACCACTGCTGTAAGAGTACTTCATCCGGTGCATGATGGTGCTGGTGCATCGTTTGGTGGACCAACCGGCCCGCACGTCCGCCGTGGGGATTTGTCCGAACCCAGCTTAGCCTGCTGACGTCGATGCTGTCCATGCATCACGTGGCAATAGGAGTGAAGAAGTTTCCGGAATCCCTGCACATCGTTTTTGACAACTTTCTGGTTTGCAAAATTACGGCAGTGTTTTCGAGACCAAGTTGCCGGCCTGTGAAATATCCGGGCTATTCGTCTTCTCGATAAACCGATTCAAGTTCCGCAACAAACAATCGAGTACTCTGATCAAGTTGCTCGCCCAGAGGCGACTTGGCCCCCACGTCTTTTATTGCGTGAAACATCAGCGTCACGACACTTCGCTTGACTGCTTTGAAGAGATTTTTACTCGCTTCCTTGAAGAGGTCTTCGTTCGGCTCACTGCCTCCGAATGTTAATCGGACCATGCCTGCAAAGGAGCGATTGTCGATCAGTTCCTTCAATGCGTCCGCTTCTGTAGATACCTTTTCAATCTCGGCCGTGAGATCATTAAACGTCTCATCACTGAAAAACGCCGACGAAAACACCTTCAAGTCATCAATGATTTTGCGAGAAAGTTCTTCTGCAACTTCATGACGGTCAACTGGCTCAGCTTCATTGAACTCAGCAACGAAGCACTCCATTTTGCACAACAGATCAATGCATCCATACTTCAACTCAATCGCTGTTGTGTCGGTCGTGGGCGTGGATTTGTTCTGTAGTTCAAGTGTCGATTCAGTGGTCATTGTTTGACTCGGGTTCAGGCTTTCAATGCTCATGGCATCCAGCTCTCACGGGTTGAATAGAGTAGACGGTTTTACGTTTTTGATGGACTTCCTGTCCGAATGGTCAATTCCATCGCATTCATGCGATCACAGACTGCAAATGTTGCTGGACTTCACTTAGCAATTCTCTGGCCTCAAAGGGCTTGGCGATTGTTCCGCTGGCTCCTGACAATTTACTTCGCATTTTCTCGATGACGTTATCCTTGCTTCCAAGCAGCAAGACTGGAATCTCGCTGGTTTCTTCGTCTGCTCGAATTGCCTTGCAAACCTGATAGCCATCCATGTCAGGCATTGAGACGTCCACGAGAACGAGATCCGGCTTCTGTTGGGACACCAGCGTCAGCCCTTCGTCTCCTGCGGCGGCAGTGACAATGTCGAACCCGCCATCCGCAAGTACCATCGTGACCAGTTTTCGAATCGTCGCACTGTCATCAATGATCAGGACCACCGGACGGACACTCGGTTCGGATTGACCGGGCTCGACCGCAACACCTTCTGACGCATCCCTGGTTTTGGTGCTCGGTGCTACAACGGAACCGACTTCCTCCGAGATGCTCTCGATTTCTTTGGCGATCTGAGATTCAGCTGAATCGTCCGAGTCTGATGCCGTTTCGACGTCTGCAGCATCAAGAGCAAGCACTTCAGCCAGCGCTTTTTCTGTTGAGTCGACGACATCACTGCCGGGTGTCGTTTCGCTGTGTTCCTCGGCACTCAACTTAGAAGCTGTCTCAACCGGACGTTCTGTGGCAGAAAACGTCTCAATTGTTTTTTTCAGCGATAGTCTGATCTCGTCTGCAAGAGAAATCTCGCTATCGATCTGATTCAGCGAATCTAACTCACTCCGTGGAGGCGTCAGATCATCAGGCTTTGCTTGCTCCGTAGTTTCCTCCTGCGGTTCATCCTTCTCATTTTCAGACGTAACGATGGCTGGCGTTGAGGAATCGTGAGTCTTTTCAACCACATCAGCAAGGATCTCTGACGGACTTAGTTGCTGGTCTGACACGGCCAACACGGATTCCGAATCCTCCGTCGTTTCTTGTGGGCTTTCAGCGCTCTGACCTTGAGCTTCCGTTTCCGCGGGAGCAACACCTTCGCCGCATGAATCGTGTGCAGCACCGTTGGTGGCCTCAGGCGTACTTGAATCGATTTGAACTTCCTCTGGATTGCCACATCCGTCCGTTTCAGTCGCCTTGGTTTCAATCTCCGGTGCGGAAACATTCGTATTTGAAACTGCGTGCAGCTTTGCGGCCGCTTGGTGAACATCGTTAGCTTCGACCATCCCGTCGACCAATTCCTGAATCCCCTGCAACCAGCGTTTGCCAGCGAGTGCAAGCTCGTTATCCGGATCAATCTGAAGGCTTCGATCGATTGCCAGAGTCGCGGCAACAGGAGAATCGGACGTCCATGCATACAACAACCAACTGTCAACGTTTTCGCGCGATTGCTCAATCAAACCCTCAACATTCAATCGAGCGATCAGCCGATTGCCTGCGATGATCGCTGCGGCGGTTTCCATTGAGAGAGCGTTCAGTTCGTCTGGAGTCGTCATGGTAACTCTGCGTTTGTTTGAATCGTGCTTTGTGACTTGCCGTGCGAGCAGCATGCGTCTGCCGAGGCACTCGGTTGGGTTTTGAGTGGCTGTGAATGTCGCGTGTTGCTTGCGCATCACGCTCGAGCCGATCGGGTGCCGTGCGAGAGACCTGGATTCGGAACTCTAGGCTGCGAAACACTGACGCCCGACAGAATTAGGTCCAAGTGTGCGCCGACCACGCTGGTCGAGACGTCGCAATCGTCACCAACCGCAAAATCGAATTGACGTCGCGAAGAGGAGCGTTTGGGTCGCCAGGGAACCAACGGCGGGTCACCGTCAACAATCATCAACTCAACAAGTGTTTGTAAAAAGTTGTTGTCAGACGTTTGGCGTAACCTATGGTTCCAAGGCTCAGATTCTATCTCGGGGCTGTTTGTCGTGAGTTAACCCACGATACAACGATGATTTCTGCCTTTATTCTGGAGCGAATCCACTCGTGAAAACGTCAACACTTCAAAAGTTACCTTTGCCATTCATGGCCGTATGTGCCGTAGGTGTTGGGCTAGTGGGAGTTTTGCTGCTTAGCCAGCGCAACGAAGTTACCTCTGAAGAAAGCACCGAATTGTCGGCCGTCACTCAGGTTGAATCAGCGTCAGAACCTTCCGCTACACTGGCTGCCGACAACGCTGAAACTCCGCCATCGCCATCGCTGAACGATTCAGAAGTTGAGACCAGCGAGACACCGAGCGAAACCGCTCTGACGGCTGAAAGTGAGCCTGGTGAAACGCTTGTTGATCAGGAAACCGAATCAACAGCCGAGGAACTGGAGCACGAAGTTACCCTGGCAGAAGAATCCCGCTTCATCGAAGCCAATGCTGAAAATCTTGACTCGATTTCGGTCGCGGTGGAGGACGCCTTCAACCTGGTGGCAGCGTTTGTGACTCCGCCTTCTGTGACAACTGACGCAGGCGACGAGTTTGCACTTGGCGAACAAGAAGAGCTCCAAAGTCAGACGGACGCCGCACACGTTATTCCAACAGCAAGTTCTCCCGAAGGAACAAAGTACTCCTCGCAGGCTCCAGACCCTTCGGAAGCGTTGTCCGAAGCACTGGGTAACGAGCAGGCAATCTCTGACGAGGTGATTCCGGAACTTGAGCCTACCGACATCGTGATGCCTGAACCGGAACTCGATCAACCAGAACTCGACGATCAGTCGGAACTCGAACTGGAGGCTGATCCATCGAATGCCCCGGCAATTGAAACACCCGAAACACCGACCGTCGAACCACCTGCCGCGCGGGCCGACGAGAATACAGACGCCGCTGACGATTTGAAGCCCCAGGCTTCCAGCCCAGCGCCATCTTCGAAAGAGGCAGATGAACTCAAGCCGTCAGACAGCCAAGAAGAGACAGATTCAGACAATGTCATTGCTGGTGAACTGACGACGGAAGAAACGTCCGGGGCGGAGATTGCGATTCAAAATCCCAGCATGAACCAACTACCTGTCTGGTTTGTCATCAACCAACGCAAGATTCGTCTTGAACCTGGTCAGAAATTCGTTTGCTCTGGAGCGAAGTCGTTCGATGTCCGATTCTCGCGAGGCGGAGATTTCGGGGTCGCCAAATCTACGGTTTCCCGGGGAACCTGGCGATTCAGTGTCAGCCGACAAGACGGATGGCAGCTAAAAGAACTTAACTGGTAAAACGCAGGTTCCAGGC
>CAYXWX010000023.1:25385-29820 GCA_964468915.1 uncultured Pirellulaceae bacterium | reverse complement strand
GCAGGTTCCAGGCGTCAGCACGACGTCACAAATTGGACTTTTCAAGGCGACGCCGCTCCAGCGGTGGTCGCCTTTTCCATAAGCGATTTCTTACCGGGCGCCAGGCCAATGCAACAAAAAAAGCGACAGGCCCCCATTGGCATCATGCCAGGCACCTGTCGCCAACTTGTTCGTTGCTCCCCAGCACAAACAAGCGTACCGAAGACTAGGTTGCACAAGCGCGTTGTCAATCGAATTGCTCCGATATCTTTCGTTCACTACCTCGATTCAGTGTCCAGCTGAATTCGTTGGCGGTACACCGCGTCTTACTGGGGTGTCCCAGCCGATGCGCTTTAATCAATCGTCCAATCCAGCCCAATATCAAAATTCGTTGCTGAGTGAGTCAAAGCACCAACGCTGATTCTTTCAACGCCCGTGCTTGCGATTCCGGCAATCGTTTCCAGATTCACACCGCCGGAAGCCTCCAGCAAAACATGTGCAGCTTGCTCGTTACGCATCGCCACGGCGGACGACAGTTGATCGTTGCTCATGTTATCAAGCAAGACAATGTCAACCGACGTGCTCAACGCGACAGCCAATTGTTCCAGGTTGTCGACTTCCACCTGCAAAACCGTTTGCTTCCCGTGAGGAAGAGAATCAGCATTCTCATTGATCCAGTTTCGAGCCAAGTCAATTGCATTGGGAATCGTCAGCGATTTGTTTTCTGCCTGGCTCCGTCGAAATGCCAGATGGTTATCCTTGATCATCACGGCATCGTACAAACCCATTCGATGGTTCTGGCCACCTCCGCACGCAACCGCATACTTTTCAAGCCTGCGCCAGCCGGGAGTCGTCTTGCGTGTATCAAGCACACACGCTTTGGTGCCTTTGATTTGCGTTGCATACTGGTTTGCCAATGAACTGATCCCCGAGAGACGGCACATGAAGTTCAAACAAGTTCGTTCGAGAACCAGAATCTCAGCGGCCGGTCCGGAAACGACCGCGATGGTTTCGCCATGTTTGACTGCATCTCCGTCATTCAGGTGAACGTCCAGGCTGAGCGTCAACGCATGGCGGTCAATGATCAGCTTTGCGACTTCGACTCCACAGACGATCCCTTCCGCTCGACTGACAAACGCAGCGCTGCCAGTGACCGATGGAGGAACAATGGAATCTGTGGTGCAGTCGCGACCCTCATTCAAATCTGCGGCACCGATATCTTCGGCCAGCGCCATTTCGATCAGCTTGGTGCAATCGACGACGGTATCAGAATCCATCGCATATCGTTGAGGTTCATTCATGACAGATAGCCTTTTATCTTTTCCCTGATTTCTTCACGAACACGTCGAAAGCAATTCATGATCTCCTGATCAGTCCCTGTTGCATCCGCGGGGTCGTCGAACGGCCAGTGCAATCTCTCTTTTGCATTGGGCAAACTTGGGCACGCCTCCAACGCGTTGTCGCACACCGTGACGGCAAGATCGATCGGTTCGGATAAAAACTGGTCGACGTGTTTGCTTTCAAGCCCCTCAACGGGTAGTCCAAGCTCGTCAATCGCTTCCAGTGCCAGCGGATGTACCGCCCCCGTTGGGCGTGATCCTGCGGAACTGGCTCGCCACTGTCCAGCGCCAGCTTCGCGCCAGATCGCTTCGGCCATTTGTGACCGGCAAGAGTTCCCGGTGCAGAGAATCAATACGTGCTTCATGAGACAATCCGTTTCTGTTGTCCGCCAATTCCAACAACACAGATCAAGAACGTATCTCAGAACCGGGCGCCCGGCAACGGCACCCAGTTGATAACGGTATTCGCGTGGGACGATCCACGGCAGCCCCGTCTGGCTTAACGACTGAAAATCGCCAGATTGAACTTTCCAGTCGAGTTCTGTTTTCCATCAACGGCGACATAGAAAGTCTCACCGGCAGCAGCAGAGAAGAAGACACGCGAGTTCGTTCCAAAGGTATCGTCGTTGGTGACAATTCGCTCGCCGGCGGAATTGAACACGGACACAACGGTATCCAGATTGTTACTGACCCCATTGGCACGGATCACGTATTGGTTAGAGAACCGATTTGTTGTGAAGAAGAACATGTCTCGGTCGCTGCTTGAGGTGATCACACCGGAAGCGAACCCGGTGCTGTTTGACGCGAGACTCAAACCTGTTGAGTTGTTGATGAACCCACCATGGTCGTCACGAATGGCCAGCGGTCTGAAATTCGACCACATGTTGAAACTGCCCGTGGTGCGACTTCGACTGGAGCTCACCGCAATGTAGTACGTGCCCGGAACGAATTGAAAATTCAGACCTGAATTGAGTGTGCCATTGAAATCGTCGTTCTGAGCAATGCTCCGCCCGAGGCTGTCAAAGACTTGCACCTGTGGGTTTAGTCCTTCAAAACCGTTGACTCGAACGAACGCGGTGCCTGGCTCCTGCGTTGTGACCTGAAACACATCCCGATCGTTCTGGAATGAAATGCGTCCACTCTGGCGACCGGTTCCGTCATCGCCCAGGTTGTAAATGGTTGCAGCCTCGTTGATTGTGTTCGCATGATCGTCAGCCGAACGGTCACCGAACTCTTTCAAACTACTCCACACGAAGAAATCACCTGTTTCGGAATCGTTCCGGGAACCAACAGAGAAGTAATAAATGCCTGGCTGTACACTGACCGCAATTCGACTGTTCGTGCCGTCGAAGTTGTCGTTTTGCGACAGCAGCAAACCGTCGGAATTGTACATCCTCAAGAAGGAATCAACCTGACTGGTGCCATTGGTTCCGTTGACCCGAAACACAACGAAACTCTGCTGACGAAACTGCATTCGGAAAACATCCCGATCGCCTGGTTGTTGCAAACGGCCGCTTGTTCGAACTGTTCCATCGTCTCCGTGAGCGACAAAGGTGGCAGTCGCGTCTGCCACATCGCTATGCTCATCACGACCAAAGAAAACACTTTCAATGTAGTCAATGAAAGCGTCGACTCTGATTTGGAATGATCCTCCTCCAAACGCCGAACCTATGGTTCCGCCAGATGTAACACCCGCCACATGGAGTGTTCCATTCACATCGATAAAGCCTGGTCCGCCGCTATCGCCCGGTGCCGTATTAGACTCCGGATTTTCTGGATTGTCATCGAAATCCCAATCAATATGTTGTTCGCGAATTCCGTCAATCGGCGTCGTTCCAAATCGCTTGGTGCCGAAGGTCCCGTCATGGCCATCCTCACCTGTTCCCCCAGCTCCAAAGCCGACGAGAGTCAACTCCTGACCAACGGTTGGCGTCAGGCGATACAAAGGCGACGGCGTGATGCCCACCACGGGCCGGTCCAATTCGAAAATTGCGATATCGTAACCAGCTGAAAAATCGAAATCGTTGTAAAGCGGATGAACCTCGACACGCGTTGTGCCATACACTTCACTTCCAACTTCAAACCTGCCTTGATCATCCGGCAATTTGATGTTGGCTCCAGCGACACAGTGTGCGGCCGTGAGCACGTAAGTTGGCGCGATCAATGTTCCCGAACAAAAGTAGCGATCCAAATCTCCAATAAGACCGACCGACGGGTATGGGTCATTGAGCGGGTCCACTTCAGTACCGTCAACGATTCTCTTCTCAGGATCATCCGTTGCGATAAAAGAAGTGACCTGGGGCTGATCGACAATGTCGTAAACATAATCGGGTCCAGCAACGTCCCCCGCCAACATTCTGCGTTCTTCCATTGCCTGATACGAGGAAGAAACCTGATTCCAACGGTTGGCTCGATCGCGTCGGCGGTTTGAGCGTGTGTTCAAGTTGAACTTGTCTAGCAATCTGGAAAAGTGCATCGCAACAAAGCCCCGGTTGTCCTGTTTAAATGAAAGACATCAAGCTGCAAACGGCAACTTGTGTGCTGGGATTCAGAGACCTCGCCATTGCCTGAGACGTCCCACGACATCCGACCGCCCCTGCTTGCCCCATGCAAGATTTTAACCAGAGTTCGCCGCTGATTCATCAACTGTTTGGCAATCGACCACCGGAATAACGCAATTTATAGCTGCTGAACCGATTCGCTCGCTTGCAAAAAAGGGTTGAATGCGTGTGAAGGCTCACTAATGTCGTGCCGAACGACTTTTGAGCCCTGCATGTCCGGATTGTGGATCAGCCAGACAAAGAATGTTAGCCAGCACGGTTAATCAGGCTCGACCATCGGGATTGGTGAAGCGTGGTTGAGACTCTCCTCGAAGGAGCCCTTGCCCGATGGCCACTTGGCGTCCAGTCGAACGACCGGATCGGAATCGCCCCACTGGTGCGGGGTCGGGAGACCCGCGCACAGCGCGACCGGATCGGAATCGGTGTGCCCAAACCAAATGAGAGAACTGTTCTGAGTTGCATTGCCTTCACCAGCCGAAAGGCGGCGAGCCTGCTTGCGCCCCACTGGTGCGGGGTCGGGAGACCCGCGCACAGCGCTTGACCCGCGCACAGCGC
>CAYXWX010000023.1:16520-25285 GCA_964468915.1 uncultured Pirellulaceae bacterium | reverse complement strand
CCCACTGGTGCGGGGTCGGGAGACCCGCGCACAGCGCTTGACCCGCGCACAGCGCGGAGCCCTTGCCCGATGGCCACGTGGCGTCCAGTCGAACCCACTGGTGCGGGGTCGGGAGACCCGCGCACAGCGCTTGACCCGCGCACAGGGCTGGGGTCGGGAGACCCGCGCACAGCGCTTTGAATGCGCTCGCACGGCAGACAAACGTGTCAAGCTGCGCGGGGGGCGAATCTGAACAGGTGACGAGCTTTCTGGCGGATGCGTGCGATCGCCTTTCGTCAACCTTCAAAAACGGATTTTCAAAGTTTGCGCATTCTGTGTGCTTTTGCTCCCTTGCGGATTGTTGTGTCGGCACCAGTTCTTGCGGGACGTTCAAGCCTCAGTCACAGGGCTCTGCCGATTTAGAAAATCAAACAGTTTCCGGATTGCCGCTATCGCGGCTGACTGCTGCCGAGCCCCTCGTGAATTACCCGACAACGACAACTCAATCGGCCGAGCGGATTTAATCTTGACGCCATCACGCTGAGAGACGCAGACGAAAACGTATGGCCCCGGTCGATCATGCGAAGCATTGGGTTCAAGATGCCCCGACGTTGCCACTGACACATCAGCGTGTGGGGTCACTTCAAGAATCGCTCGCGACATCGCTTCGGTCACCTGGGCGGATTCCGCCGAGTGCTCCACGATCAAGTCGTGCGAAACGTTCAGCCAGCCGATTTTGGTCGGTTCCTGATAAACCACGGACGAACCGCAAAACCAATCTGACGCACCGGGCACTCTGGTCAGTGAAGCAGCAACAAGGCCACCGGTGCAACTTTCGGCCACGGCGATTTTCAAGCCGGACCTTGCGGCCGCTTCGGCGATTCGACGAGACTCCAGCAAAAGCTCTGACTCAAAGCCCGGGGCAGAATTATCCATTTCTCATCACCATTCCAATTCGACAACCGTACTCAGGCCAGGTCAGACTAAAAAAGCGTGACAGACTCCTGTGCCACTGCTCGTCCGGGTGGCGATAAAAAGACTATAATGAATTCTGAAACGTCTTTGCAACTTTCCGAATGATCACTGGCCCCGCTTTGGCAAATCTGAAAAACACGCTCGAACAATACCAGATCGAGGTACCTGAACGCGCCTACCCTCAGCTGAAACAGTACTGCCAGACGCTGTGGGAGGTCAATCAGACGATGAATCTGACCCGTCACACATCGTACGAGCTGTTTGTGACGCGGGATCTGATTGATACGCTGCAGCTGTCGAAATTGATTCCTGAAGGCAAACAAGTGCTTGACGTGGGATCCGGCGGAGGCGTTCCGGGCATGCTGCTTCAGGTTCTGCGTCCCGATCTGAGTGTCGCGCTGGCCGAATCCGTTGGGAAAAAGGCGCAGGCGTTGGGCGACATCGCGGAAACCATCGGCCTCGATTTGGAAATTTACCATTGCCGTGCCGAAGACCTTCTACAGGATTTTCGCTACGACTACACAACGGCTCGTGCGGTCGGCCCGCTGATTAAATTTTGCACATGGTTTGAAGAAGTCTGGCCTTCGGTAGGCCGCCTGCTGGCTGTCAAAGGACCACGCTGGATTGATGAAAAGAATGCCGCCGCTGAAAAAGGCATGTTGAAAAAACTTGACTTGAGGGTCGTCGCACAGTACCCGACGCCCGGGACCGACTGGGAAAGCGTTATTCTTCAAATTAAAGCATCCAATTGAAGTTGTCTGAAGTCAGGAATTCCAGCCAGCCAGTTCTGTCAGTGTGATCCTGAAATATTTTTTGCGGTTATTTGTTCAAATTTAAAGCTAGAATGTTCTCAGCGATTGAGCTTCCGCAAACGGGCCAATTTGGCTAACGTCTGCATTGTCGATTGAACGATACATCCGTTGATCTGCTGTCGAACATCGTGTCAGATCACCAAACGTATTGTTACTCCTGCCACTCACGGCTGAGGGACCAATTTTAGGGTTAACCGGGATCATCAGTGGCTTGTGCTTAGCACGTCCGATCTCCGTTTTTCTCCCAGCGACTCCCATCGCTGCGCGTACGGTCGGAGTAACTTTTTGCCGCATTGCTTTTCGAAGCCTTGCGGTTTTTCTATGCGCTGACGGAAAACGTACCGAAGCCAGACATTTTGACATTGATGAAGGTTGTCGATTAAACTGCCGTTTGCTGGCTTTTGCTGCTGATTGTTATTCCGGCTGCAATGCCGCGAGAAAGTTCTGGGGACCGAATGAGCGAACACACGCAAGTGGATCAGGTGCAAGCCTTGATCTCCCGACTGCAGCAAGGCGACGATTCCGCGAGGGGAGAACTGATCAATTGCGCCTGCGATCGTCTGATGAATCTCACGCGGAAGGTGAAACGCAGTTTTGGCAGAGTCCAGCGATGGGAGCAAACGGAAGATGTCTTCCAGCGAGCCACCATGCGTCTGTACCAGTCGCTGGAAAAAGTCACTCCCAATGACTCAAGACATTTTTACCGTCTTGCTGCGTTACAGATTCGGCGTGAACTGATTGATCTGACACGTCACTACAGCGGTCCTCAAGGGATGGGTGGCAACCACGCGACTCAAATGGTTGGAAGCTCGTCTGACAGTCCGTTGCCTCATGGAGCGTATGACGCCGCCGATCAAACCGGTGGCCCAAGCCAGATGAATCAATGGAGCGAGTTTCATCAGGCGATTGAAACGCTCCCTGACGAACAACGTGAAGTGACGGAGCTCCTGTTCTATCATGAACTGGAACAATCGGAAGCAGCCGATGTGATGGGCGTCAGCGTGCGAACGATCAAACGCTACTGGCGGGACGCGAAACTGGCGCTGTACGAAAAATTCGATGGTGAGCTGCCCGGTTCCATGTAACCAAATGATTTTCCCTGCCTTGGCGTGTCAATGACTGTTAACCCTCGTCCGGGTTCCCGAGTTTGAGGGAACCCTTCTGGCGGACACCGATGACCGACGAATCCCAAATTGACGACCTGCTTGACCAGTGGGAGGACGCTCGAGAGAACGGCCGGACCGTTTCGCTTGAGGAGCTTTGCCGCGATCATCCGGCGCTGCTGACGTCCATGCAGAAAAAGATCGCCGCGTTGGAGGCATTCGAACGCTGTGTCGAGAAAAAAGATTCTCAGGCATCCATCGAGCGATCGCTTGAAGACGAGTCTCGTCGCGTTTCCACGAACATGCCACAGTCTCTTGCGTATGATTCGACCCTGATCGACCTGGTGCAACACGAACGCGGTGGACTGGGAGTCGTCTATCGTGGCGTTGACGAAAAACTCAATCGAAATGTCGCGATCAAATTTATCCAACCTCGGCACGCTCGTAACGAGAATCTGACCCAGCGGTTTATGCAGGAAGCCGAAATCACCGGTCGTCTGGATCACCCTGGCGTTGTTCCCGTGTATGCGATCGGCCAAACCGCGGCCGGCCAACCGTTTTACTCGATGCGTTTCATCCGGGGGGAATCGCTGGACAGCCAGATCAAGCGTTTTCATGAATCCAAGTCCGAACTCGATGCTGGTGAACAGCGTTTGCGAATGCGACAGATGTTGGGGAATGTCGTGTCTGTCTGCCGAACCATCGCCTACGCGCACACTCGAGGTATCGTCCACCGAGATATCAAGCCTCAGAATATCATGCTGGGAAAATACGGTGAAACGCTGGTTGTTGATTGGGGCCTCGCCTTGCCGATCGGTCGCGATTCCCGATTCCGAGTGACCGATGAAACGACGTTGCGTCCGATTTTGGAAAGTGAACTGAAACCGGACATGGGCGAGGGAACGCCGGTCTACATGAGTCCCGAACAGGCGGCAGGACAAAACACGATCGCACCTGCGTCCGACATCTATTCACTTGGTGTCACGCTGTACAAGGTTCTGACGGGCGAGTTGGCTTTCAACGGATCCAACCCAATGGAGGTTCGCTCGAAAATAATTGCTGGAAACTTTCAATCGCCCAGAACCCATGATCCGTCTTTGTCTCTTCCGCTGGAGTCGATTTGCCTCAAAGCAATGTCATTGGCTCAGCAAGATCGCTATGAAACCGCGTCAGAACTTGCCGACGACCTTGAAAGCTGGCTGGCGGAAAACCGAGTACAAGCTCATTCCTACAGCCGCCGCGAAAAAATCTGGGGGTGGTGCCGCCGTCACCTTGGACTGATCGCAGGACTCACCGCCGGACTGCTGCTGCTGAGTGCTGGATTGATGATCGCATCTGGCGTTGTTATGCGATTGACCAGACAGAAGATCAAGCTTCAGGGCAATGCAATTCAAGCATTACAGATGGCACAGACGAATCAGCTGGACGGCCTGGATATGACTTGCCGAGTCGCAGCGAAGTCCGTTCGCTTGACGATGGAAGCAAGCGTTGGAGCGATCGAAGAATTGGCTCGATCTGACAAACTGATCCAGCTGTTGAAAAATGGTAAGCCGATAAACGCAAGTGACCGACAGGCACAACTGGAAGGGTTGTTGGTTAACGCTCGATGCAATGACGAGGAAAATCTGCAAGCGATTTCGTGGTTCGTTCTCGACCAAGATGGAATGCTGCTGGCCAGATCAAGCGACTCAGCATCCTCGATCAAGGTCAATCGGCCTCTTTGGATGCGGCCTTATTTTCATGGCGGCGAATCTTCGTTGGATCCCGGCCTGCCCCTGAACCAACGCCCCGATCCGATTCGAAGAACGACGATCACGCCAATGTTCATTGGCAAAGGAAAAGGCTGGCAACTGTGCAGCATCTCCACACCCGTCCGCGATGATAACCAAAACGTCGTCGGGGTCGTCGGCTTGACCATGCGTGCTGGCAGGTTTGACGCGGTCGAGCAACTGGGGACGTCTCAGTCGAGCCGAATCGTGGCCATGGTTGAGACTCGTGGTAGACATGTCGGCAGCCTGATTCATCACCCGAGCGCAAAGACAGAAACGAACAGAACCGAGGTCGGGTCATTGAATCAGAATTCCATTGCCACCGTTAGTCAAACGACATTGGAACAATTGAGGGCCATCGATGCCGAAATGACGGAACCCACATCGTTGGACGAGTATGTCGATCCGATTGAGAATGATGCTGGAAATAACTGGGTTGCCGTCACCGCTCCGGTGCGAGTTCGATCACGCCAATACGGCTGGCTTGATCTGGGCTGGTACCTGATCGTTCAGGATCGACCGTACAAAGTCCCTTTGCAATAGCTTCATGATTTGTACCATCGCCCGTGATCGATCTTGACGCCTGACGACTTCACATCGATAACCATGGGATGAACAGAACCACCGTCGCACAAGCTCGTCAAACCGATTTCATAGGTCAGGAAACCAGACTGCAAGGCTGGGTGCGGACTCGCCGTGATTCCAAAGCCGGATTCAGCTTCATCGAAATCAATGATGGATCCTGTCAGGGCAATATTCAGATCATCGCTGACAATACGCTCGAGAATTACGATTCCGAAATCAAGCACCTGACCACTGGTTGCAGCATTACCGTTGAAGGGAAGATCAAGGAGTCGGGAGGACGCGGGCAAGCGACTGAAGTACAGGCGACGTCCGTCCAGGTCATCGGTGGTGCCGATCCGGAAACCTATCCGCTGCAAAAGAAACGGCATTCGTTCGAAAAACTTCGCGAGTGGGCTCATCTTCGTCCCCGCACCAACACCTTCGGCGCGGTGGCTCGTGTTCGCAACTGCATTATCAACTCGACCCATCAGTTCTACCAGGAACGTGGGTTTCTGAACGTTCACACACCGATCATCACAGCCAGCGATTGCGAAGGCGCGGGTGAGATGTTTCAAGTGACGACCATGAAACTCGATCAGATTGCAAATCAGTCGATTGAGAACCTCGATTACAAGTTTGACTTCTTCGATCGCCCCTCGTACCTGACCGTCAGCGGGCAACTGGCCGCCGAATCATACGCTTGTTCACTTGGCAAAGTTTATACGTTTGGGCCAACGTTCCGAGCTGAAAACTCCAACACGTCGCGGCATCTGGCGGAATTCTGGATGGTCGAACCAGAAGTCGCCTTCAATGATCTCGATGACAATATGGATCTGGCCGAAGCTTTCCTGAAACGAATCTTTGGTGACGCGCTGGAAAAGTGCCCGGACGACATGGCGTTTTTCAATGATCGCATCGATGAAGACAAGGCATTGATTGAGCGACTGAAGGGCATCGTCGAGACGGACTTCGTGCGACTACCGTACAGCGAGGCAATCGAGATCCTGCTGGCTTCAAAACAGAAGTTCGAATTCAAGGTCGAATGGGGTATCGACCTGCAAAGCGAGCATGAACGCTACCTGACAGAAAAACATTTCAAGAAGCCCGTCATTCTGTTTGATTATCCGCGCACCATCAAACCGTTCTACATGTACTGCAATGACGATCAGAAAACCGTCCGAGCTATGGATGTGCTGGTACCGACCGTTGGCGAAATCATTGGCGGCAGTCAACGCGAGCACCGTCTGGATATTCTGGAGTCTCGAATGCGAGATCAGGACCTGAACGTGGATGACTACTGGTGGTACACCGACCTGCGTCGCTACGGCACGGTTCCTCATGCGGGATTCGGCCTGGGCCTTGAACGAGCCGTTCAATTTGTGACCAGCATGGCCAACATCCGCGACGTGATCCCCTTTCCGCGGACACCGGGCAACGCCGAGTTCTGACATTCGTGTTTTGGTTCTGCTTAAGTGGTCCAAAGCTCGGAGATGTCGACGCTGACTCCGTTCATAATTGTCAGGGTAACGTTGTCGTCGTGGTCGATTGACTCGTACGAGCCGTCCTTCAGCTGATACTGCTCGACCCGTTCACTCATCGGATCGACGATCCAGTATTCGCGAATTCCGGACTTCAGATACAACTGCATCTTGATTTCGCGATCGTGTTTCGGATTGCTGGGTGAAAGAATTTCGATCATCAGATCAGGAACGCCGTCAATCTTCGGCTTGGTCAGGATCTCCTTGTTCTCTGACAACACGACGACAAGATCGGGTTGAACAATGCTGTGGTCGTGAAGTTGGACGTCCACTGGAGCGTCAAACACGACGCCTCGCCCTTGCAACTCGATCTGAGTGTACAACTGATACTGAATGCGGCGAGAGAGTGTTTGGTGAAAGAGATTGGGGGCGGGGTTCACGTAATGCTCTCCTTCGATGATTTCGTGACGCTTCCCATCATTGGGGATCAGTGCGTAGTGCTCGTATGTGAGCTTGATCGAGTCTTTGTGAATCGTCATGGCAAATCCTGCGATTGGCAAACCGGACAGACGCCTTATTATATCGGGGAGTTCAATCTTTGTTGAAAGAAAAGTGGTTCGCTGTTCGTTTTTATCGCGTGGCAGGGAAGTCCCCGCCTTCACCTTGGTGACTCAAGGCTCATCCTCGTGGTAAATTAATTGGTTTGAGCGTTCAAAACTCATCGGCATTGGCTGATCCTATGCAAAGCGAACACAAACACGAAAATCATCTGGCAAAAGAGTCCAGCCCGTATCTGCTTCAGCACAAGAACAATCCGGTGGATTGGTACCCATGGGGTGCCGAGGCATTAAAGAAGGCCAGGGAAGAAGACAAACCGATTTTCCTTTCGATCGGTTACTCAGCCTGTCACTGGTGTCACGTGATGGAGCACGAAAGTTTCGAAGACGAAACAATCGCAAAAATCCTGAACGAGAACTTTGTGTGTATCAAAGTCGATCGCGAAGAACGTCCGGACATCGACCAGATTTACATGAATGCCGTCGTCGCAATACGAGGACAGGGCGGCTGGCCGTTGAATGTATTTCTGACACCCGATCAGGAGTTTTTTTTCGGGGGAACCTACTGGCCACCCAAATCTCGCATGGGAATGCCCGGTTTTGACAAGGTTTTGACAGGAACGCTGGACGCTTTCAAGAACAAACGTGAAGCCGTTGTCGAACAATCTAAGAAGATTACCGAGTTCCTGAATCAGGCCGGGGAGGGTGACGACCCTGAAGGTCAGGGCAAGGCTGTTGACGATGCGATGCTGGTCATGGCCGCTCGCTCGCTCGAAAACGGCTATGACTTCCAAAACGGAGGGTTTGGAGACAAACCAAAGTTCCCTCATGCAATGCAGTTGTCATTTCTGATTCGGTTGGCACGACGTTGGTCGCGGCTTCAGTCGCCTCCCAAAGATACTCTGACCTCAATGGTCAAACTGAATCTGCAGAAAATGGCGTGGGGAGGAATCTACGATCATCTGGGCGGTGGCTTTGCTCGCTACAGCGTCGACGAACGTTGGTTGGTGCCGCACTTCGAGAAAATGCTGTACGACAATTCGCTGTTAACGGTCAGCTATGTCGATATGTTCCAGTTTTCCGGAGACAAGTTTTACGAAAATGTCGCTCGCGAAACGCTCGACTACATCCTGCATGATCTGACCGACGCGACGGGAGCGTTTTACAGTACCGAAGACGCCGACAGTGAAGGTGTCGAAGGGAAATTTTACGTCTGGCAGAAAGCGGAGATAGAAACGGTGCTCGATGGTGAAATCAGTTCATTGTTTTGCGATTTTTATCATGTCACTGAGCACGGTAATTTTGAAGAAGCCAACATCCTGAATCAAACTGAGTCCCTCGAGTCATTTGCAGAAAAGCGAAAGCTGGACGTGAACCAACTGGCGTCTCAGTTTCAGAAAGCGAAAGACAAACTGCTGAAGATCCGCAATCAGCGCGTCCGACCGGGACTCGATGACAAGGTGCTTGTCAATTGGAACGCGTTGGCGATCACCGCGATGGCTCGCGCGGGAGCCGCGTTCAACGAACC